>CADAXN010000008.1 GCA_902791895.1 uncultured Ureaplasma sp. | reverse complement strand
GATTACACAATAAGATGTGATACCAAGGAAATAACTTGATCACTATCTCAAACAAGTAAAACTGAAGAATTTTTTCTGTACACAAAAGACAAAATTAAAGACCCTTACACAGGAAATATTTGATGAATAAATTTTAAAAATACTGAAGCTATTTTAAGGCGTTATTCTGACAAATTATCTTATTATGGAGAACTTAATGTTAATTCATATTATTACGTAAAAGATGGTCTTACACCAATTTATTTTGATAGTTTAAGCAGAAATGATATTCCTTTGGGTAAATATTGGTTAGATATTTATCCTTTATGATACGAAGATGAAAAACATTTACAACATGTCTGATTTGAATTTAATTTAGTTGAATAAAATTATTCAACTATTGGTGTTTTTACAATTTTTCATTTTTTTATAGGAACTTTTTTAATAATCCATTTACGAGGTCTGCCACATTTTGTTGTAGATTTTGACTGTCTATCTTTAAATTGTTTTAAGTAACCTGCATGTTTTAAAGCAATTTCTCCTGTTTTAGTATTTAAACACCTATATAAATAAGCACCACATATTGCTTTTTTGTTTGTTTTTTGAAGAACTTTTCAAATTCCGAATGTTTTCCCAGTTAAATCTTGTATTTTAGGCATTTTAATATTCTCGTTTTTAATTTTTTATAGTTATGTGAAGATTTATGTATAATAGTTTTTGTAAGGTATTCACCTGTTTATATTTCTAATTCTTAAATCCTTTTATTATGGCAGGGGTTGTAGGAATTGAACCCACATCAGAGGTTTTGGAGACCTTTATTCTACCATTGAACTAAACCCCTTAATTTTGGTCTTGAATTAAATAAATTCTTTTAATTGACTTTGGTTTGTTTGTTTTATTATCAAAAGTCAATAAAACAGCATTTAATTGATAAGAACTTTTATCTGGATCTAATTTAAAGTGCAAAACTTCTTCACGATACATTTGTAAAATTGTTTTTGGTTGAGCACCAATGATACCATTGCTAGGACCAGTCATACCAACATCAGTAATGTATGCAGTATTATTATAAATTCTTTCATCAGCTGTTTGGACATGCGAGTGTGTACCTAAAATTGCACTAACTTTGCCATTATATGCTGCTAACATCGCATTTTTTTCACTTGTTGAATTAGCATGAAAATCAATAATATGAATATCTTGTTTACCTTTTCAATCGCTTAATTTTTCATCAAGTAATAAAAATGGGTTAGTTTGCATATTTTTGCAAGCGGTAGAAAGACCTAATAAGTTAGTAATTCTAACTTTTTTATTTTTAATTTTAATAACTCTTGAGCCTTCACCAACTTTAGCTTGGTGTAAATTAGATTTAATATTCAACGGTCTTATGGTGTCGTCGTTTTTTAAAATATCATAGATTTGTTCATTATCTCAGGTGTGATTACCAAAAGTAAAAAAATTAACATCAATTGATTTTAAGAATAAATAATGACGAATGTTTAAACTTCTACCATGAGTACAGTTTTCAGCATTAGCAATTACAAAATCAACTTTGTGTTTTTTGACTAAAGTAGGAAGTAGAGCATTAATTGCCTTTCTTCCTTGCTTTGCAAATATATCACCAATGAATAAGATTTTCATTTTCTTAAATTATATTAATTTCTTACCCTTTTTAATGATTTATGTGTAGCAATTATTTGTTTAAGACCATAAGGTTTTTTAAACATAATACTAAGTATTCCACCTTGAATTTCAATAATTATACCAGCACCAAATATAGTGTGAACTACAGTATCACCAATACTATAATTAACATCTTTTTGTTCATACATATCTTTATAGTTTATTGGATGTTTAGAATCATATCATTCTAAATCTGCACCACTTGTAGCTGTAAAATAACTACCGATTTTTTGTAAATTCTGTTTACCCATTTCCATAATGAATGAACTTGGATAATTTTCTCCCATAAAAGTTTTTCCGGTATTTGAAGATATGAATAAATGCTCTCTTGCTCTTGTTATTCCAACAAAAGCAATTCTTCTCTCTTCTTCAATGTGTTCAGTTCCAGCCTTTGCATTTGGGAATACACCTTCATATAACCCTGCTAAGAAAATAACTTTGTATTCTGTTCCCTTTGCAAAATGAACAGTCATTAATGAAACATTATCATGTTCTTCCCTATTTTTTACATCATTACTACTTGAATCAGTATAAAGAGCAATTGATTGAATAAATTCATCAATTGATGCTTCTTGATTATTTGATTCAAATTCTTTAATTGAACTTATAAGTTCATTAATATTATCCATTCTATTGTCAGCTTCTTCAGCAGTTTCAAAACTATTCAAGTATTCTTCATACTTAGTGAGTTTAATAATTTTGTCAACCGTTTCAGAAATCAAACACCCTTTTGTTTGATTTTTAATCTCATTAATTAAGTTGATAAATCTATAAATTAATTGGTCATCTCAAGTAATTTCTCGGTCATCAGATTTTGTTGTTTTTAGAGCATTAACAAAATCAATACCTTTTATTCATGCATATCGTCTAATCTTGTCAAGTGTGGTTTCACCGATTTTTCTTGATGGAACATTTATTACTCTTAAGATTGATAATTCATCATCGAAGTGGCTTACTAATCTTAAATAAGCTAAGATATCTTTAATTTCTTTTCTTTGGTAGAATTTAACCCCACCATAGATGTAATATGGAATGCTTGTATTGATTAAAGCATCTTCAATAAATTTTGATAAATAATTGCTTCGATACAAAACTGCCATATCTTTGTAAGCAATGTTTTCTTTATCATGAAGTTCTTTGATTTTATTAGCAATAAATTTACCTTCTTCATGTTGTGAATCGCCACAGTAATAAGTGGGTTTAATTCCACTGCCATTAGTGGTTACTAATGTCTTGTCAATTCGAGCATGGTTGTGTTTGATTAAAGAATTAGCAACATCTAGAATACTTTGTGTTGAACGATAGTTAGTATCTAAAATAATTGTTTGGGTGTTATCAAATGATTTAATGTAAGTACTGAAGATGTTGCTAAAAGCTCCACGCCATTCATAAATAGTTTGATCAGGATCACCAACTGCAAAAACATTTTGCTGTTGATTCACTAGTTTGCAAAGGATTGCAAATTGATATTTATCAGTATCTTGGAACTCATCAACTAAAATGTATTGAAATTTTTGTGATCAACGTTTTGCAACATCAGGGAATTTACGAAATAATTTGTAAACACTAAAAATTAAATCACTAAAATCTAGTCAATTGTTTTTTTGTTTTTGTTTTTGATATTCCTTGTAAATACCTTCTACATATTTTTCATCTGTGCTGAATAGTAAATGACGTTTTATCATGTCATTAACACTTGGTAAAGAACAAACTTGTAAAGATCATAAATCATCACTAAACTCAGCATTATAAGTTTGATATTGGTTGATGTAGTCAAGCATTAACCTTGGTTTACATCTTTTACCAAAATCATCTCTTAATCTTCATTCTTTATAAATTGAATTAACTAATGCATTTTGTTCTTCTTCATCGATAATGCGAAAATCATTACTTCCGCCTAAATGTTGAATTTCACTACGTAAGATTTTTAAACATAATGAATGATAAGTCAAAATATTTACATTTGAATAACGGTTTAATAAACTCATTACTCGATTTTTCATTTCCAAACAAGCAGCATTGGTAAAAGTAATTGCTAAGATTGAATTATCTGGACAACCAATCTGATTAATAAGAAAAGCTACACGAGTTGTCAAGACTCGTGTCTTACCACTGCCTGCACCAGCAACTACTAAAACCGGTCCATTAACTGATTCCACAGCTTTTATTTGTTGTGGATTTAATTTTAAAGATGTTAGATCCATGATTATTCTTCGCCTGAAATTTCTTCGTTTGGATTATCAATAATCCCACCTGGTAAGTTAAAGTTTCTTGTTGAAGCTTTTCTTAACTTTTTGTTTTTATTATCATTTTGTTTATCACTACCAATAATATCAATCATCTTGATAGTAACTGTGTTACTAATTCTATCAATAATAGTTTGTCTTTTTGAATTAAATGCAACAGAAAATAAAACAAAGATTAGAATGAATGTGGTAATCACATATAAGCTTGTAAAGACAACTGCATATATGAAGTAATCACCACCAGCATTATATGTGTACATTTGGGTAATAATAGCACTTGCTGCTTCATAACCGTTTGTAGATCCAACAATGTAAAGGGTAATTGATAAAATTAAATTAACCAAAACAGTCATCATTCAAACAAAAATTTCTCGTTTTATCAAATTCGCAAAAAAATGTGAAAAAATAACATTAAATATTGAAAGTTTAAATGATTTTAAACCTAATGTTTGACCTTTTCAAAAATAAGGTAAGACAACAAAGTAAGAAAAGAAAACAACTGATACAATTATTCCAAAAAGAAAATAACGGAATGGCTCAGATACTTGAAACCCTGAAATTGTTCCTTTAAAATTCGGATCAGTCAAGAAAATTAGCGCAGCTAGTCCTAAACTTAAAAGTGACATTAAAATATAATCAAGAATTCTTGCAAAAATTCTATGAGATGCAGGGGCTAGATTGTATCTAGCTCTTTCAGTTTTTTCTCTGCTCTTGTTAATGTCAGTATTCATATTCTCCCTATTTTTTGACAAATTTCTTTAATTCATCAAGCACACTACCAAATGTCTTAGGGTAATGAGATAAGTAATTAATAACTTTACGATTATCTAAGTTGTTTGGTGAATTTAAAATTTTATTGTTACGCCAATCAGGAAGACACAATTTTAACCAATCATTAGCATAATTAACCGCTCGTTTAAATTCATTATTCTTTTGTCATTCATTTTCCACAGAAAATCTTGCTAAGAATGTATATAAACAATTTCTTATAACAATGTAATCTATATCATCTTTATTCGCTTTATAAAACTTTGAATTACGATCAACTAAAATATGATTATTTTGGTTTATAATATCATAGATATTATAGTTGATAGTGCTTTGTGGAAAAACTTGTAAAAGTTGTTTGTCAATGTTCTTAATCTTTTTCATGTACTTACAAACTTTTAAAGTGTAAAGTGAAGTATAATGGTGAAAATTTTCAAACATTATATTGTTTTTTGTTAACAATTTAGTACTAATAACCTTATCAGTAGTTGTACCTAAAGCTACTACATATAAATTGTCAATGATAACTTCGCTTTCTTCTGTATGAACATTTGGTGAAAATTTAGATTTATCTTTTGTATTAAACAAAATAACATCAAAGTTTTCTTTTTCAACTGCTTCATTGATGGTTTTAACAAAGTCCTTGTTGTAAATAACATTGCTACTTGAAAAGTAAACGTAAGGAGTCTCAACATATTTCATTGCTAGATTATTGCAATAAGAGTGTCCTAATTTTTGAGCAATTTTAATATACTTGATTTTCTTAAATGCTTTATTTAAATCAAATTGAGTAAAATGATTTTGAACTGCTTTTGATGTATCGTCAGCAACTAATATTAGTTCAAAATCATTAGAACTTTGGTTGATTAAACTCTTAAAAGAGTCTGGTAAAGTTTTGGAAAATTTATTTAGGTGATAAATGATGGTTAAATTCATATTTTTGCATTGTCCTTTCACTAATGTTATTGTTTGTGCCCACTTTAATGAAGTTAATAATTTTATTATAATAAAAATATAATATAAATGAATTTTTCAAGATATTATGAAAGGCATCATATGTTAGACATAAAAAAACTAAGAGATGATTTCGAAACTGTTTGCAAAAAAGTAAGAACACGTTGCAAAAAGTATGAACAACTTGATGGTTTTAAAGAAATTGACACTTTATACCGTAAAGTTGTAACTGAAATTCAAGATTTAAACTCTAAAAGGAATCAAAAAACCAAAGAAATTTCAAAAGCAATTGCTGAAGGAAATAAAAAATTAGTTGCTGACAATCAAAAGCTTGTTAAACAAGCAAAAGCTAAAATTGATAAACTACAAAAACAAGCTGAGGAACTAGAGATTAAATTAAAAGACGTTTTACTTTCAGTTCCTAACATTCCTCATGAATCTGTAGTACTAGGTGAAGATGAAACTAAAAACAAAGAAATACATAAATGGGGCGAACCAACTAAATTTAATTTCAAGCCAAAAACTCATTGAGATTTAGCTAAGAGTTTACACTTATATGACATTGATCGTTCTATTAAGATTTGTGGATCACGTTATATCCTTTATACCGGCCTTGGAGCTAGATTAATTCGTGCTTTACAAGCTTTCACACTTGATTTAAACACTAAAGCCGGATTCTATGAATTACTTCCTCCAGTTATTGTTAAGCCTAGTGCATTAGTAGGTACAGGTCAGCTTCCTAAATTCGAAGAAGATTTATATAAGTTACGTGAAGGAAGTTATTTATCACCAACTGGTGAAGTCCAAATGACTAACTTCTATGCTAATGAAATTTTAGACTACAAAGAATTGCCTAAACACTTTACATGCAATACTGCATGTTTTAGATCTGAAGCTGGAAGTGCTGGAAAAGATGTAAAAGGTGTAATTCGTCAACACCAATTCTACAAAACAGAAATGGTTATTATTGCTGATGAAAAAACTTCTTGAGATGAACATGAATTCATGACTCATCAAGCTGAAAAAATATTAGAAGCTTTAAATTTACCATATCGTCGTATTATGTTGTGTACTGGAGATATGGGATTTAGTGCTGCAAAAACTTATGATCTTGAAGTATGATTACCATCATATAATTCTTACAAAGAAATTTCTTCTTGCTCAAACTGTACAGATTTCCAAGCTCGAAATATGAAATTAAGATATCGTGATAAAGACGGCATAATCAAATTTTGTCACACTTTAAACGGATCTGGGTTAGCTATTGACCGTTTATGAGCTGCTATAGTTGAAAATTATCAACAGAAAGATGGTTCAATTAAAATTCCTGAACCTTTATTAAAGTATTTTAATGGCGAAAAATTTATCAAGTAACTTAGGTTATTTCATTACATTTGAAGGACCAGATGGTTGTGGTAAGACAACAATTGCTAAAGAAGTCTTCAAAATACTTGAAAAGCAATATCCAAACAAAGTTGTTTTAACAAGAGAACCGGGCGGAAAAAATAATATTATTGCTGAAGAAATCCGCAATATCCTTTTAAATCATATTGACTATAAAATTGACAAAAGAGCAGAAGCTCTTTTGTTTGCAGCGAGTAGAGCACAACATGTAAATGACTTCATTCTTCCTAAACTAAAAGAAGGGAATATTGTCCTTTGCGATCGATATATTCATTCATCTTTGGTTTATCAAGGATATGTAAGAAATTTAGGCATTAAAGAGGTTTTAGATATCAACAAGTTTGCTATTCAAAACACAATGCCATGTTTGGTAATTCTAATTATGTTAGAACCAGAAAAATGTTTTGAAAGAATTAAACAAAACTCACGTGATATGAATAGACTTGATCGTGAGTCAATTAATCTTCATAACAAAGTTTATGAAGGTTATAAAAACTTGGCTAATAAATATCCTGAAAGCATCTGTGTTGTTGACGGCAGTGGATCAATTCAAGAAGTTACAAATCAGGTAATGAAAATTTTAAAGGATAAAATTAAAATTTAGAAATGATTAACAAATTATATTCCGCTGTACAAAAACCTCGTGCAATAATTTTTTGCGAAAAAAAATTTTCTACACTTAATGAAAGTTTAAAAAACTATATAAAATCAATTGTTTGTAACACAATTCCTTTTTGTAATCAATGTGAATATTGTCAAAAAGTAGATAGCGGTACATATCGTGATTTAATTATTTTTGATGGAAGCAAACAAGCAATTAAAAAGGATGATATTGCTTTTATTCAAGATCAATTTAATTTAGCACCATTTGAAAAAAGTGGTAAGAAAATTTATGTTTTAATGAATGTTGATAATAGCACAACTGAAGCTATGAATTCATTGCTTAAATTTATTGAAGAACCACCAAAGGAAACATATGCCATTTTAACAACAAAAAATATTTCTAAAGTTATTCCAACTATTAGAAGTCGTTGTCAAGTTTTTCAATTACATAGTGATATTAAATTTTTTGAAAAAGAAATCGAGAAATTTAATTTAGATCCCAAACAAAAAAATGTAGTTATAGAATCATATTTTAACTTTGATGATTTTAATCAAGATTTTGCTAGTGGAAAATTTCAAATTTATTATTCATTTATCACTAAGTTAATTGGCAAACACAATGATTTGTCCATTATAAAAGCGCTATCGGGAGATTTTAAACAATTTGAATATTATGAGATAAAAAAGATTTTGCAATTTGCTTGTGTTTTACTAGATAAACAAAAATTAGAATTAGTTAAAATGATAAATGAAATAAATCTATTTCCAACTAAGATTTTAATTTTTAACAAATTATGGGAGATGTTAGATGAATAAATATCCAACAATAGTTGCTATTGCAACTCCATTAATGAAATGTGCTATTCATGTCATTCGTATTAGTGGTTTATATTGTTATGAAATTGTCAATAAAGTTACAAGTAAAAAAATTAAGAAAAATGGCTATACAATTCAACATGTAAATATTTATGATCATGATAAAGTTGTTGATGATGTTTTGGTTCTAAAATATGTAGCACCAAAATCTTATACCGGAGAGGACATGGTTGAAATTACATGCCATGGTAGTCCATTTATAGCAAGCAAAATTGTTGAATTACTAGTTATTAATGGAGCTAAAGTTGCTGGACCTGGTGAATTTACTAAACGAGCATTTCTAAACAACAAATTAAATTTGTTACAAGCAGAAGGTATTAACAATCTTATTAACAGTAACTCTAACGCATCTTTAAAAATTGCTCATAAATCAATTGATAAAAAAACATCTGAAAAAATTAGCGGAATTGTTTCAAGTTTATTTTTAATCATTGGTCAAGTTGAAGTTAATATTGATTATCCAGAATATGATGATGTTCCACAGATTTCCAATAATGAAATTAAAGCAAGATTAACAAAAATTATTAAATCATTGAATAACATTGTTGATGATTCAAATAAAGTTATTCCATATGTAAACGGAATCAATGTTGCAATAGTTGGTAAACCAAATGTTGGTAAGTCATCATTGCTAAATGCAATTTTAAATGAAAACAAAGCAATCGTTTCCTCAATCCCTGGAACTACAAGAGATATCATTCAATACAGTGTCATCATTGGTGATATTGCCTATAATTTCATTGATACGGCTGGAATACATACACCAACTGATCAAATTGAAAAAGCTGGTATTAAATTATCAAAAAATACGATTAAAAATGCACAACTTATTTTGTTTGTTGTTGATGGTAGTAAAAAATCTTCTAAAGAAGATCAACAAATTTATAAATTGATTAAAAACAAAAATCATATTGTTGTCATCAACAAATCTGATATGAAACAATTAAAAACTGATTTTGTTGGTATTAAAGTCTCTGCAAAAACAAAAGATATCAGTAATCTTATTAATAAAATTAATAAATCAGCAATGAATTATGACACAGATTTAGATGTTGTTTTGCCAAGCAAAAATGATATTAATTTAACGAAATCAGTTATTAGCATCTTAGACGATGTCTTAGTTAAATTGAACAACAATGAGCCACTTGATTTATTAATTGAAGATTTAAAATTAGCTCATAATAAACTTTTAGCCATTCTAGGCCAAAATGACGATTTTGATTTAGTTAATGAATTATTTAAAAACTTTTGTGTTGGAAAATAATTTTTTACTTATCAAGTTTATTTTAATACAAAATATATAATATACATAGCTTAATTAAAGTGTGAAAGGTATAAAAAATGGCAGATATTATAAATGCTAGAGATTTAAGAGCGGGAAATGCTTTTATCTACAAAAATAACTTGTACCAAGTTATTGAAAATTCATTTAACAAAACTGCAATGCGTGAAGGCATTGTTAAATGCAAAGTTAAAAATTTAAGAACAGGAGCTATTACTGTTGAAGTTTTAACGGGTGAAAGACTAGAAAAAATTGTTCTTGATGTAATCAAAATGGATTATTCATATGATGATGGTTCAAACTATGTTTTCATGGACAACAACACATATGAAACAATTGAGATTAGTCACCAAAAGATGGAACACGAAGCAAAATTTCTAGAAGAAGGTGTTCAAGTTACAGTTAACAAATATGGAGATGAAATTCTTGGAATTTCGCTTCCAGATCAAGTAGTTTGTACAGTTGCTGAGGCTGAAGATGCAGTTCAAGGTAATAGTGTAACTAACGCTCAAAAGAAAGCATGATTATCATCAGGTTATGAATTAAATGTTCCACAATTCATTAAAACGGGTGAAAAAATTATAGTTGATACAAAAACAGGAAAATATGTTGGACGAAACTAAAGTTGTTGAAATAAATTTCAAAGGGAATATTAGTCTTAGTAACGAGTTAATTGAAAAAGTCGTTTTCAAGCTTGTAAGCTATTCTAGTCAATACGAAGTTAAGAGTGTTAAATTTCAAAACATTGAAGGTTTTTCGCAAAAAATGTTTGTGGTAGAAATGAAAAAAGGACAAGACTCTCACTTTTTCGGTGATACAATTGTTGCTTATTTAAAACATTTAATCTTATTAATGAATTCAAATCTTAACATTTTTAACTTTAATGTTGTTTTAGTTTTTGAATAAGATAATGAACAAAAAACCAATTGGTCAAACTCGTTGAAGTCAACGAATAATGGTTCTAAATCAGATTTATTTTGATGTTCTTTCAAATCACACTTTAAACAAAAATATCGTTATTAAAGATGCTTTTGAAAATCAAAATTTTAATCATGATCAAATTAAAGTTTTGGAATACTATTTTGATAATTACCAAGATTTAGAGAAAAAAATTATTGAAAGATTGAAACCAACTTGACCATATTCGAGAATTAATATCATCACTAAATCGATCTTATTAATATGTTTAAGTGAATATTATGCAATTGGTACTAAACCTGCTATTCTTATAGATCAGGCGCTAAAAACATGCGACCACCGTGGTTTAGTTCGTGACAAGAAATTTATTAATGCTATTTTAGATAGGATAATAATAAAAGATGACAGATAATACAACAAATAAAACAAAACCTACAGATAAAGAAATTAATGAACGACTAGCTGAAGATGTGAACAGAGAAAAATTTAGAGTAAGTTACACTTACTACATATTCTTGCTTTGTAATTTTTTGGTAATGTTAGGAGTAACTATTTCTTTAATTTTTACTGTTAATAATAATCCTGATCAAGATTTTCACTTGCCTGTAATTATTTGTAATGTAATATCTTTAGCTATTCTCGTAGTGTTTTTATACTTGGAATCAAGAACAATTATTCCATATAAATATCACATCAATCACAAATGATATCGCTTCTTTTTAGCAAGCATGATTATTTTTGGTATCGTTTTAATAGTTTCAACTATTATCGTTTATTTACCAATAGTTTGAAATAAATATTGAAGTATTGGTGTTTTAGTTGGTTCAATGTTAATATCTTTTGTTTGTATGGGATTGTATCGTTATGCAAGATTTCACATTGATAAAGACATTTACTTGCGCAGACACGGTGTTGAAGTTCAAAAAACTTTAGAAACTGAAAAAGCTCATGAAGAAGAAAGAAAACTCATTGATTCTCTTTCAAGAGAAGAATTTAATAAGATGAAAGACAAGATTAATGATTCTTCTAGTTCAGACCACATTGGGCAACATGCAACAAGCGGATTAACTGAAGAACTTGAAGATGATGAAAACTAAAAATACTTTTAGTTGCATCAATTTAGGATGTAGAGTTAATTTATTTGAAATTACTGCTATTATTGATCAAATGATCAATAGTGGTTTTAAATATGTTAAAGATTACAAAAAATCCAATATTTGTATCATCAACACTTGCACTGTAACCTCTCGTGCTGATAGCAAGTGCCGAAATTTGATTAATAGAATTTCCAAACTTGAAAATAACGAAGTTCTAGTAATTATTGGTTGCTATAGTCAAATTAATTATCAATACATTAATTGTCAAGGTGATATTATTTTAGGGAATAAGTATAAAAATCAACTTCCTAAATTGATTTGTAATTTTTATAAAAATCATCAACAAATCATTAAAGTTGATGATTTGTCACAAGAAAGAACTTTTGAAGAATTGCCAGTTTATTCTTTTTGTGAAAACACAAGAGCGGTAATTAAAATTCAAGATGGTTGTGATTTCATGTGTTCATATTGTTTAATCCCTTTTGCTAGAGGAAGACAAAGGTCATTAGAACATAAAAAAATTTTAGCCACAATTATCGACCTAGTTGACAAAGGTTTTTATGAAATTGTATTAACAGGGGTTAATACTGCTGGATACAAAGACCAAGATTATTCTTTTTATGATCTTCTATCAGATATTGATAAATTATCAGGAAATTTTCGAGTGAGAATTTCATCAATTGAACCTTTTCAAATTTCAAAAAAGATAATCAATTTAGTAACTAAAAACAAAAACCGTTGAGTTCAAGAATTTCATTTATGTTTACAATCTGCGAATGATGAAATTCTAAAAGCAATGAATCGTAAATATACAGTAAAGCAATTTATTGAATTATGTAATTACATTCGTCTTAAAAATCCACTTGCTAGCATCACCACAGATTACATTGTTGGTTACAACAATGAAACTGACGAAATATTTAAAGATAGTATTAAAAACTTAAAGATTATCAATTTTGCTTACATGAATATTTTTCCTTATTCTGTTCGTCAAAGAACCAAGGGAAGTTTTGAAAAAAATCAAGTTGAAGCTAAAACTAAATTTGCACGAGTTAAAAAAATTCAAACACTCGCAGATGCTTGCACCAAAAAATATTTAGATTGTTTTATTAACAAAACTGTTAATGTTTGGTTTGAACACAGTAATTCCAAAGAAGTCCAATCTGGACATTCAGAATATTTTTTTAAAGTTTATATAAAAACAAAAAAGAATTTACATAGTCAACTACTTAAAGTCTTGATTACTAAAAACGAAAATAATAAATTATTCGGTAAGATTGTTTAGTTTTCTTTTATTATTCATATAAAGACTTAAAGTAATGATTATTCCAATCATTCCGGCACCTAATAAACCATAACAGATGTAGCTCAATATTTGGCTTTTTGGTACAAAATCATAATCAAAGACATCAATAAATCCACCATATTTAATCGTAGCTATTAACTTCCTTGTTTGGTCATTAGCAGTTAAATCAATATGCATGCTTTTGTCATATATATTTTTAAATCCATCACTTTCCTCAATTAGATATTTTTTGAAAACATCAGTTGTGACTTGGCTTGGTTTATATTTTTCAAAAATATTTGAATCATTCTTTTGTTTGATATAAATAGGTAAGAATTGTTCAATATTAATTTTTGTACCTAAAATGGAATTGTAAGTTTGACTCTTCACATTTGTGATTTCAATTTCCACTTTCCCATTTATATTGTCAACATCAATAACTTCATAATCAATATTGTTTAAAACATCTTGATCAAAATCATTTGCTAATAAAATTTTATTAATTTCATCTTTGCTAATTTTGCTAGCAATCAATCCATATTCATATTTGCTAGAATCAATATTTTGATATTCATCAATATTAAAAATTTTAAAATCACTATAAACTTTTTCAACAATACCATTGTTAGTTTTAATTTTGATATTAATTGTTCCAAGTAAATCATTTGGTTTAATAATGATATCACTTCGATCAATTATTTCTTTATTTAATCTTATCTTGCGATCGTCATATGCATAAACAAAATTTTCCATGATTTCATCATAACTGATACTTGAAGGAAAACGATTTTTGCTTTCTTCACTAATTGTATTAAAAATTACATTTTGAATTACCGGTTTGCCAATGTATAAATAATCGCCTTTTTTGTAAATATGTTTTGTTGAATAATCAGTAACAAATGGATTATTACTTTGCAACAAACAATTATTTTCATCATAATTTTCTAAAACTTCAATGTTAGTTATCTTAAAAGGGTAATCTGAATTTTTATTAGGAATAATTATTGATTTTCTTTGATAAAAAAGATAATCATAATCAACAATTATGCTTTGATCAACGAATTTTTCTAAAACATTATCATAAATTTGATAATTAATTCTAATTTTTAATAATGATTTAATGTTATCGATTGTTTCACTTAATACACTAACATCGTCAATTTGATATTTTTTTGCTGTTTCGCATATCATGCTTGGATGAGAAATAACAAAATCTTTGGGACTGATATATTTTTCTAATCGATAATAATAAAATTCATCAATAGTATAAATGTCAAACTTTCCTTGTTTACATAGCTGATCAAATTCTTTTTTTTCATCATAATTCAAAAGTGTATCTATTTTTCGGTAAACTTTACTATTTACCGCTTTTTTGAAAACATCAGCAATTTCTAGTAAATCTTGATTTAAACCAAAAAAGATTTGATGATTATTAAAATCAACATGATCAATTGTAACCAATTGACTTGGATTAAAACAATTTGTTGGATTGCTATAAAGTGCAACTAAATTGTCTTTTTCAGGAACAAAAGTTGTTTTATTCGGTTCACGATTAATTTGTAGTGTATAAACAAAACGACTTACAAAATTATAAATAACATAAATATATTGATTCTCTTTTATAAAAGTATAAGGAATAGCATACACATTATAATTGGTATTATTTAAATCACGATTAATTCCCTTTAAAAAATTAATCTCCTCATTTTCATTGTATACATAGTCAGTTTGTTCACCATTTTGAAATACTTTTTTAGAATATAGATTGTTAATTTTCTGATATGGCTTTCAAATATTTTGAATATCAAACGCAAGTGATGTTTTTGTTTTTCCTCAATTGGTATTTGATTTATGAATAAATAAATCAACATAATTGATTAATATTTTATCTCATTCAGGTGTTCTAGTTTGTGAATCATATGCATTATCACCATATCCATATGAACCTGAATTACCGCTTTCATCCTTATGTGTTGTTTGCTTTATACTATCTATACACGTGTGCGTATGCACGGTTCCTATATTGTTGCAAGATACATACATGTTTTTGGTTACAATGTCAAAATTAACATAGTGACTATCAATATTGGTAACCTCGCCAACTGGTGAGTTATCATGTCAATATAAAATTTGGTAAAGTGAAAAAGTATCTAAATTTTGTTTTTTTGTTGTATTATTATATTC
>CADAXN010000007.1 GCA_902791895.1 uncultured Ureaplasma sp. | reverse complement strand
CGGTGTAGGACCAGGAAACTGTCCGGCTATTATTGATACAACTGCAAATATCAAGATGGCAGTTGCTTCAATTATTCAATCAAATACATTTGATAATGGAATGATTTGTGCAACTGAAAACTCTGTAATTGCACTTGATGAAATTTATGATGAAGTTGTTAAAGAATTCAATGATCAACAAGCTTGCATCATCAATAGTTCAAGTGATATTAAGAAGATTTGTGCAAAGATGTTCTCAAATCCTGACCATTGTACTTTAAATGCAGGAATGGTTGGTCAAAATGCACAATTCCTTGGTAAATTCTTTAATATTAAAGTTCCAGAATGAGCAAAAATGTTAGTTGTCGAAACTAAGGATTGTTCACCTAAGAATCCATTATCACATGAAAAGTTATCAGACTTTGTATCTCTATACAGGGCTAAAGACTTTGATGATGCTTTAAGAATTCAAAAAGAATTATTAAAACTAGGACCTGGACATACTTCATCATTATTCTGTGATGAATTAGCAGGTGCTGATAAGATTGTTAAGTTTAGCGACAACGCTAATACCGGAAGACTTGTTATTAACTCACCAGCATCATTAGGTGGAGTTGGAGACTTCTATAACTTCAAATTATTACCATCATTTACATTAGGTTGTGGTTCAGTTGGTGGTAATGCAACAAGTCAAAATATTGGACCAGAAAATTTATTAGAAACAAAGCAGGTAGCAATGAGAAGAGAAAATATGTTATGAATGCGTCTTCCAAGTAGAATTTACTTTAAATACGGATGCATTGAAGAAGGCTTAAAAGATTTAAGAGATGATGGAGTTAAAAAGGTATTCGTTGTCTCTGATAACTTCATTTGAGGTATGTTTGGTCAAAAAATTACACATATCCTTGAAAATTATGGAATGCAAGTTAAGGTGTTTACAAATGTAGAACCTAACCCATCATGTGCAACAACTTATAAAGGTGCTGCAGAAATTAAACAATTTGATCCACAAGCAATTATTGCTTTTGGTGGTGGTAGCTCACTAGATGCTGCAAAAATGATGTGATTCTACAATGAATATCCAGATGTTAAGTTTGAGGACTTAGCAGTTAGATTCTTAGATATTCGTAAACGTATTGTTAAATTCCCAACTCCTAAGAAAGTTCAATTAGTTTGCATTCCAACTACAGCTGGAACTGGATCAGAAGTTACTCCATTTGCAATTATTACTGATGAAAAAACTCACATTAAATATTCATTAGCTGATTATGCGCTTGTGCCATCTGTTGCTATTATTGATGCACAATTCATGATGTCATTACCTCCAAGAATGACAGCAGTTACTGCTGCTGATGCATTAAGTCACTGTTTTGAATCCTATGTTTCAATTCTAGCAACTGAATTTACAAAACCATATTCTCTTCAAGGTATTAGATTAATCTTCAAATACTTGAAGCGTGCATATGACCACGGAACAACAGATAAAGATGCAAGAGAAGCAATTGCTCATGCTGCAACTATTGCTGGTATGGCATTTGGTAATGCATATTTAGGTGTTGTTCACTCTCTATCACATAAAGTTGGTGGACACTTTGGTGTAATGCATGGCGCTGCAAATGCAATTTACTTACCATATGTAATGCGTTATAATGCTGCTAAATATGAGTGTGAGAAACAAATGTACTGACCTCAATTTAGAGTAAATGATGTCAGAGCAAAATACTGTGAAATTGCAGATATGCTAGAAATAAAAGGTAAGACTGAAGCTGAAAAAGTTGACAACTTAATCAAAGAAGTCCAAAAATTATTAGCTTCTGTTAAACTATGAAAAACAACTAAAGAATATGGTGTTAAAGATGCTGATTTTGAAAAGATTCTAGATCAAATGTCCGTTGAAGCATTCGATGACCAATGTACTGGTGCTAACCCACGTTTACCACGTGTTGAAGAACTAAAACAATTATTCATTGATGCACACTATGGTAACCCTATTCAAAGTTAAAAAAATAATGTCCGAGACACAAAAAATAAATCCAAACGAAAGTTCGACTCCAAAAACAAGTGGATTTTCAACTAAACAAACTCTACCTACTTTTGAAAAAAATTTAGTTAAAAAAATGAAAATTCGTAAAGCCTTTGCTGGCTTAACTTATGCTAACAACATAATTGCTGTTGTTGCATTCTTATTCACAATTGTAACATTGTTTGGTGCAAGTTCATATGGCCAACCATGATGATTAGGTTTTTGAACAGTTGAACCATTATTCGGCGGCAGTCCTGCATTCCTTTCTGGTATAGGAATTGCTACAATCCTTATTGATGCAATCTTCTTTGCATTAGTAATATCACAAATTATTGGAAATATGATTCTAAAAAACAAACTTCGTTTGGTGTTTGCAACTCGTATTTCCTGCATCATGTTAGCTGTAATATTGTTAATGATGATTTTAGGTCTATGCTCTCAACCAGTTCTTCCATCCGCATCAAATGCTGATGTAGTAATTTATGTGTCATGAATTCGTTATTTAAGTCTTGATAAATCAACTCACTTATCTTCAGGTGCAATTGTTATCTTAATTCAAATGGTTTTAGTATTTGCTTACTGTGTAGGATACATCATCTTCTGATGTGTAGTTAAAGCTAAAGCAAACAAAGCTAAAAAAGAAATAGTTGACGGTATTAAAAGTATTAAAAACATTGTAACTGGCAAACCACAAGAACAAGAATAATGAAATTAATAGTTGGTTTAGGTAACTATCCTCACGAATACGACAACACGCGTCATAACGTTGGTTTTATGGTTATAGATGCATGGTTGCAAAAACATGAATCATTTCTTGACAAAAATGAGTTTAATGGATGATTTAGAAAATTCACCAATGAAAAAGGCGAATCATATATAATTGCTAAGCCATATACTTATGTAAATTTGTCTGGACAATTTGTACAACAAATTGCTAACTTTTACAAGATTGACTATCATGACATTTTAGTAATTTGTGATGATGTTGATACAGATGTTGGAAAATGTCGTGTTAAACCAACTGGATCTGGTGGTGGTCAAAAAGGTCTACAAAACATTATTGATTTAATGTCTCACGCAGATATTAAACGAGTGCGTATTGGTATTGGAAGACCTATTGACAAATCACAAATGATTAGTCATGTTTTAGGAAAATTCACCAGCGATGAATTAAACCTTTTAGAACCTGTCATCAAAAATGTAACAAATTTAATTGATGATTTTGTTAATGGTTTAGATTTCCAAACAATCGCTAGTAAATACAATCATTAATAAAACAGCATAAAGATTCCAATAAAAGGTAAAACTTTTTTGGATTTTTTTGTTTTTATTGCATATTTATTAATTATTTATTGTCTATATAATAAAATATAAGTATATGAAAAAGTTTTTTAAAACCGTGGGATGGATTTTGAGCCTACCGTTCGTGCTTTTAATTTTTGGTTTGAGGATTTCAAGAATGAAAGCAAAATATAAAAAGTACCTTACTAGTCCTGAATCTATGCCGGTTGAAATAAGATATAAGTCTGTGTACAATTTAGTGAAGAATGTACTTTACATTAAACACTATAAGATTTCATCTTCTGGATTAAACGATTTGCCTTTAAATCCAAGCTTATATGTGGCAAACCACAAATCAAATATGGATCCTTTAGTAATTTTTAAATTACTATATGAAAACACAAAAATTCCATATTTCCGTTTTATTGCTAAAGCTGAATTAGATTCAAAAAGTTACTTATCTTACGCTTTTAAGTTAGTTGATACAATCTTTATTAACCGCGAAAATGTTCGTGATACTTATAACAAATTTCAAGAAGAAATCAATTTAAATGATGATAAGCGTTCTATTGTTATCTTTCCTGAAGGAACAAGGGTAATTGATCCAGAAAAGATGATTGAATTTCATGAGGGAAGTTTTAGAATAGCTTATAAATATTTGACTCCAATTATCCCAACAGTAATAGTTGGTTCAATAGATTTGAATAAAGAAAAACAACCAAAAAATTACAAGAATAAAAATAAAATCATCTATGTTAATTTCTTAAAACCAATTAAACCGCAAAACTATGCTACAGTTGCTATCAATCATACAACAAAAAACATTCATGAATTGGTTTATACAGAATACTTAAGAATTTTTAATTTGATCAAAGATAACAAACAAAAAATGGTTTTCTTAGAAGAAGACGAAAAGTGCAAAGATAGAAGATACTAATGAAACAATATTTAGATTTACTAAAGTACATTCTTAAGAATGGAAAATTAAAACATAACCGTACAGGAATAGACACAATTTCCACTTTTGGTTATCAAACTTCATATGATATTTCAGAAAGATTTCCGTTATTAACTACTAAAAAAGTTTATTATAAAGGGATTATTGCTGAACTATTGTGATTTATTAAAGGCGACACTAACATCAAGTATTTAGTCGACAATAACTGTAATATTTGAAATGATTGACCTTTTGATTCTTATAAGAAATCAAAAGATTATCAAGGTGAAACTATTAAAGAGTTTGCTAATAAAATTAAAACTGATTCTGAATTTGCAAAGAAGTATGGTAATCTAGGTCCAGTTTATGGAAAACAATGGAGAGACTTTAATGGATTTGATCAACTATCATGAGTAATTAATGAAATTAAAAAGAACCCTAATTCACGAAGATTAATTATTAGTGCATGAAATCCTAATGATGTTAACAAAATGGCACTTCCGCCTTGTCATTCTTTGTTCCAGTTTTATGTTGAAGATGATAAATTATCTTGTCAACTATACCAAAGATCAGCTGATGCATTTTTAGGTGTTCCATTTAATATTGCTTCATATTCATTATTGACCTACATTATTGCTAAATACACTGGATTAAAACCAGGAAAATTTGTGCACACATTTGGCGATTTACATATATATGTAAATCACTTAGATCAAGTTAAAGAACAATTATCAAGAACACCAAAACTTCCACCAAAATTAATTATTAAAAGAATTCCTGAAAATATTGAAGATTTCAATATTGATGATTTTGAAATTGTTGAATATGATCCACTGCCAACAATTAAAGCAGAGGTAGCAGTTTAATATGATTAAAATGATTTGATGCGAAGATATTAATCATGGTATTGGTATAGACAACAATTTACCATGAAATGTCAAAGAAGAAATGAATCATTTTCGTACTACAACTTTAAATCATGCTATAGCTTGTGGTGAAAAAACTTTTGCTTCTTGGGGTAATAAACCATTAAAGCAACGTGAAAACATTGTTATTACTCTTGATAAGAAATATAAAGCTCCTGAAAGAGTTAAGGTATATTATGATTTTAAAGATTTAATTAAGGACTATCGAGATAAAGATGTATTTATTGTTGGTGGAAAAACAATTTACACATTATTTTTTGATTATGCAGATGAATTGATTATTTCCACATTAAAAAAGTCTTACGATTGTAATATATTTATGAAATTTGATTTATCAAATTTTAAAAAAATAAAAAGCGAAGATCATACTGAATTTGTGATAAACTACTACAAGAGAGATAAAATGCTTAAAGAGAAGAATACATTAAATCTTAAATTAAAAGATTTTGAAGGACCATTAGATTTATTAGATACATTAATTCGTGAACGCAAAATGGATATTTTGGATTTAAATATTGCTGAACTTGCAAGTCAATATTTAGAATACGTTCAAGATCAAATTAAAGATATTGATATTGAATTAGCAAGCGAATATCTTGAAATGAGCTCTTACTTGATTTATTTAAAATCAAATAGATTAATTCCAGTTGAAAATATGGTTGGAGATGATAATAACTTTGAATATGAAAGGGACAAATTTATTCAAAGAATTATTCAATATCGTCAATATAAAGAAATTGCTAATCATTTACAATCCAAACAAGAAGAGCGTAAACAAATGCATGTTAAGCCAACAGACGATATTGAGCAATTTGAACCTGATAATTTAGTCTTAGAAAATTTGCCTGAAAAAATTGATGTTAATAAATTATCAAAAGCAATCCAGGATGCAATTGATAAATATAAAATGTCAATTATTATTCAAAGAAAAATTCTAGTTCAAGAATTATCAGTTCAAGATATTGAAGCTGAACTTTGAGCGTTTTTAGTAAATCATAGTTCTAAAACAATTAGTTTTAGTGAATACTTATCACGTGTTGATTCAATGAAAATATCTCAACAATTTGTTGTTACTACATTCCTTGCTATCTTAGATTTAGTAAGATATAGTAAAATTACAATTTCACAAAAAAATAATGATTCAGAAATTTATATCAATGTTATAGGAGAATAATTATGAACGATAACTACAAATCACTTATTGAAAGTTTGCTTTATATCAAAGGTAATGAAGGTGTAACCATCAACGAAATTAAAAAAATGATTAATTTGCCTACAGATGAAATCCGAAAAATTCTTAAAGAAATGAAGAACGAGTACGATACAAATCCGTCTCGTGGTATTACAATCGAATTGTATGGTGATTTATATCGTTTATTAACTAAAAAACAAAACCATGATACTATTTCATTAGTTTATGACATTAAAGTTAAAAGTCCATTAACACAAACTCTACTTGAAACTTTAGCTATCATCGCTTATAATCAACCATGTCCTTTATCTATGGTTGAAAGAATTAGAGGGCATAATGCAATAAATGCCATAGAGAAATTGAAAAATCTAGGGTTAATTAACTGCATTGGTAGAGCAAATACTCCTGGCAAACCATACCTTTATGAAATAACTAATAAATTCTTTGATATCTTTGGCATCAAATCAGTTGATGAATTACCAAACATTAACAAAGAAGTAATCTTAGATGAATTAGATGAATCATTAGACTTTTTTAACAAACCAACTGATAATGGGAAGACTGAGAAAAATTAAAAATGATATTGAACTAGTTAAAAGCTCAGATTATTATTTAAGAACAAATCCAATTCCAAATAATAAATTAAATTATTTGGAAATTGGAATGGGAAAAGGAAATTTTATTATTAACTCTGCTATCAATAATCCTGAAATAAATTTCTATGGATTAGATAAATTTCCCACAGTAATCCTTAAAGCTATTAATAGATTAAATAAATTGGAAAGCAAACCAAAAAATTTGAAATTTTTAGCAATTGATGTAAAAGATATATTTGAATATTTCCCAAAAAATTTTTTTGATAAAATTTTTCTTAATTTCTCTGATCCTTGGCCAAAGAAAAGACATGAAAAAAGAAGATTAACTTCCAATGTGTATTTAAAGTTGTATAAAGATTTACTAGTGAAAGATGGTATCATACAATTTAAAACTGACAATGATAATTTATATGCATACTCATTAGAAAATATTAAAAATAAAAGTGATATTGAAATAATTGAGTTTACTGATAATTTATATGCAAAACTTAATCCAGAAAATTGCATATTAACTGAATATGAAAAAAAATTTATTGGAATCGGTATTCCAATAAAGTTAATTTCTTTTAAATTTAGATAATTATTTAGATGTTAGACTTTGTAAATTGATCTTGTTTTAAAAATATTTGATAATTCTTCAATTAGTTTAGAAGGATTGCTTGACAATGTAGTAGTGTTATTTTTGAAAGTGAAACTAATTTTACCTGTAGTTTCACTAACTACAAATGATAAACAGTCATAGTATTGACAAATACCAAATGCAGCACGATGACGTGCACCGTATTCAACACTAATAACACGGTTTGTTAATGGTAGATAACTTGATAAACTACAAATCTTTAAATTTCTAATAATCATTGCTCCATCATGTAATGGTGATTTGTGATTATAAAAAATATTAAACACAAATTCTGGAAAAAAATCAATATCAACTTTCTTTCCGGAGTTTATGTACTTATATAGATTTTCTCTATTTTCAATTACGACAATTGCTCCGACTCTATCATATGACAATCGTGCAAGACTACTAGCTAAGTTTGAAATAAAGTATTGAATTTGTTGAACAGTCTTTTTTTGTTTCTTATTTTTTCTTACTTTATCAAAAAATTCTTGAATTTTTTGTTGGAAAACAACAGTAATAATTTGAATAGCAACAACAACAATTAATAAAACGATTATTAATACCAATTCTCAACTTTCAATTTGTATATCATTAATCATGTACAAATCCCTCCTTTTTAATTTGTATGCTTAAGTATTTTGTTAAATCTTTAACTAAATGCTTGTAATCATTTTTCTTATCAAGTGTAAATCCAGCAGCAAATTTATGTCCACCACCATGATACTTTTCAGCAATGAAATTAATTGGAATGTTTCTACTACGAAGTGAACCTCTTCATTTGCGAATAGTATCATCATAATAAACACTCATCCATACTTCCAATTCATTAATGTTGTTGAAAACATGAACCATGCTCATTCTTAAATCAATGTCATATTTTTCAAAAGCGTTCTTCGGAATAATAACATAACCAAATTTAAAGTTTTTATTAAGTTTGATCTTACTAACTAAGTAAGACTCAAACCTTGATTGTTTAAACGATTTCAGATACACAGACTTGTAGATTTCATTACGATCAAAATTTCTATCAATCAATTGACTTGCCAAAGTAAAAGTTTCAGGTCTTGTTGATTCATAAAGGAATCTTCCTGTATCAGTTATAATTCCAGCATATAAATAGCTAGCAACAATTGCACTTACGTATAATTGATCTCATTCATAAAGCATCATTCCTACAAGTTCGCATGTAGCAGGAGACTTCTCATCAATTCATTCTATATCACAAAATGATTCGATTTGAGGGTGATGATCAATTCTTATAAGTTCTTTGCAAAAACGATGGCGTGATGATCAAACTCTAGCTTCATTAGCAACATCAAGAATGATTCCCAAAGAATTTTGTAGAAAATTATTTGTTACATGTGTTTGGTCAAAATGAAAGAATCCTTTGCCAAAGTTTGGGTCTAGAATGTCAAGACCAATAATTTCAATTTGCTTTTTAGGAAATTTGTCAGTCAAAAATGTTTTTAATGCATAGCATGAACCTAATGCATCAAAATCTGGTATTTCATGAAAAAACAAAGCAATCTTGTCATACTCAGTAATTTTATTGATAATATTTTTTTGAATAAAATTCATAGTCTTAATTTATTATTTTAATATATTTATCTATCGTAACTTCATAAATTTTACTTAAAAGGTCAAATTCTGATTCTAACTTTTCAGCAATATGAATTCTTGGTTTAGTGACTGGAGCTTTTGGAACAAATAAAGCACAACAATCTGCAAAAGGTAAAATTGAAGTTTCAAAAGTGCCAATCTTTTTAGCAATTTTAATAATTTCAATTTTGTCATAAGTTAATAACGGTCTTAAAATGACTGTCTTATTATCAAGAACATTCTCAATGGTTTGCATGCTTTCAATTGTCTGACTGGCTACTTGACCTAATGACTCGCCTGTTATCAAAGCATCATACTTGTATTTGTTTTTCAAATAATTAGCAATCCTAAAGAAATATCTACGCATTAAAGTTATTTGGTAAGATTTGTCACTAATGTGTGACAATTCATGTTGAATCATTGAAAAATTGACTATAAATAGTTTTGCTTTTTCAATTGAATTATTCAAAGTAATGATTTGTACTAATTTCTTAACTTTATCTAAAGCTACTTCGGAAGTATGTGGTGGAGTTATAAACGTTACAAAATCAACATGCATACCTTTTTTCATAATAAGATGAGATGCAACAGGAGAATCAATTCCTCCAGAAATTAGTGCCAAAGCTTTCCCATTAATACCAATTGGAAACCCTCCGGCAGCTTCAATTCTTTCAAAGAAAATTATGACATTATTAGAATGAATCTCAACATTAATTACTAAATCAGGATTACTCATTATCACTTTTTTGTTAGTAATGTTTTTAAGAATAATGCCACCTATCAATTTTGAATATTCCATTGAAGAAATTGGAAAATTTTTATCATGACGATTGGTTATTACTTTAAAAGTATTGAATTGCTTTTGCTTAACTAATTCAACAATTTGATTTTCAATTTTTTCCAAATCGTTACTGTCAATTTTATAAGCTTTGATAATTTGACTTATTCCTGGAATTCTTTGAACTATTTTAAATATTTCATCATATGATTCATCAGGACAAATTAATTCCATTGAATCAAACTTTCGGTTAATAACTAATTCTTTGAATGAACTTAAAGCATGCACAACATTTTTATGCAAACAGTTTATAAAGTTCATCCTATTCTTTCCTTTTAAAGTTAGTTCACCGTATTTAAGGTAAATTATTCTGGTCGCATTAGATGACATTATTTCCCAATTCCTCTTGTAATCATTTTTTATCATTTTCGTCTAAAGACATTGAAAAATGATTGTCTATGACATATTTTTTGTATCATTTTCTACCATATTCAATTGATTTTTCTAAGTTAGGTTCATCATTAATTTTCAAGTTTACAAAATGAATTTCATGAGTTTTTGGATCAAAATTTTCAGGGTGAACATAATCTTCAGGTTTTAAGAAAGCTACAGCAAACATACCGTTTTTAGCTTTTCTTAAATGAAGATATAGAAGTAATTGAAAACAGTATTCGTTTGATATTTTAAATTTATCATCTAAAAATCAAGTTTTCTTTTTGCCTCCAATTTCTTTAACAACTGAATAGCCATTCGCATCTTTTTTCATTCTCAAAGATCCATTAACTTTTTCATATGCTAATTTGTCTTCGCTTGAAGTTTTAATTTCAAGCATTGGAAGTCCGTCATTATAAGCAAATTCACCTTTATTGTTAATAGGTTCACCATCAGGAATTCCACCAAAAACATCATCCTCAAAAACATTTCAGTTAATTTGACTAGGAATATAGGTTTTAAATTTAATATTTGTTAAGTTTGAAACATAATCCCTAACTTTAGGTTCAATACAGTTTCCAACATTGGCTAAAGTTGGATCCATATCCTCTTTGTAAATATTAACTATAGTACATCAAGCTTGAACTGGCGATACATACTGATTTAACCTTAAAATGGAAGCAAATCTTGATCCAGTAATTTTCTTGAAATACTTTTTATTCTTGTTGAAATATTCATCTGAAAGATGAATTCTATTATCTTTAATATAAAAATCTTTATTTAATTGTTTTGTAAAAGGCATCGAAATCTCCAATTCTAAATATTTGATGTAAATATTTCATTAAACTTTTCACCGATTTTATATGATTCAGGCAATTCAATAATTCCTTCATCATTAAATTTTTTATCAGTTAAATTAAGTTCTCTCTTGCTACATAACATACCAAGTGATTTATTTCCTAATATCTGTCCAGAACGTATACATATTCCATTTGGTAACATTGCACCATCTAATGCAACAACTACTTTAAGACTTGATCTAGCATTGCTAGCACCACACATAATTTGTAATTTTTCTTTACCAATATTCACTAAACATTTATGTAAGTGAGTTCCTTCTATTTTTTCACATTCATCAATTTGTCCAACAACAAAATTATTTGAATTAATGTAAGCAGATAAATCAATTTTTGTTATTTCTTTAATTTTAAGACATAATTTTTCATCTAATCTAACATATCCATCAAGTAAATGCATGAACTTGCTAAAATTAAAAATATTAATATAACTTACTTCATTTTCATTTGAATATCCAATTACAAAATTGTCATTTGCAATATGGTTGATTATTTTTTTGTTGTTGATGTTAATGATAAGTGTGTCATTTAACATCTTCTTGTTATAAAAGATAAATATCATAATATAACAATATTATATAATGTATCTAATATGAAAAAAATTGCAATTATAGTGGATTCATCAAGTGGAATTAGAAATGGTGAATTTGATAATGTTTTTGTTTTACCATTAATAATCAATGCTACTAACAAGAAAACAAAAGAAATTAAAACTTATCATGATCAAATTGACATTGATGAAGCTAAAACAGCTGAATTGCTTAATAATCCAGACATTGATTTATCGTCTTCTCAAGCATCAATGGGTGAAATTATTATGCAGATTGAAAAAATCTATGATGATTATGACGAAATCTATGTAGTTCCTATTCCTTTATATTTATCTGGCAGTATAAATACATGAAAAGTTGTAGCAGAAGATTATCAAAAAATAAAAATTGCAGCAAATAATACTGAAATTGCTGCAGGAATTAAATGATGTGTTATTGACCTATTAAAAATGATTAAAGAAAATAAATTAAATGAACAATCATTTTTAAAGTATTTTGAAGATGTCAAGAAAAAACGAATGGGTATGCTATTTGCTTATGATTTGGAGCACCTAGTAAAAGGTGGAAGATTAACAAATTTTAAATCTTTCATTTTAAAATTATTCCGTCAAAAAATTATGATTATAAGAGATAAAGATGGTTTGAATTTTTTCAAAACTTCATCATCTTTTAAAAAAGGCTATGACATTTTTGTCAAAGAATTTAAAAAGAAATTCCCTGATTTTGATTTAAATAAAGTTAAAAGATTAACTGTTATTCACAGCATAACTTATAAAAGTGATCCAGACGTTGAAGAATGTATCTCATATATGAAAAAATCGATAACAAGTAAATGTGAATTTTTCACTGATGTTATTCCTAGTATTGCTTTACTTCACACTGGTTGCAAAATTTTCTACTTCAACTTTGAAGTTTAAATAATTTAGATCTATAAACAAAAATCATACTTGTTATTGAAACATGGTATGATTTTTTAATTTAAAAAAGTTTATTTTTTGCTGTCTTTATTTCCTTTATTTGATCAATTCAATTGATCAACTGATTTCGGATTTTTATTGATTTTAATATTTGAAATTGCACCATTAGCAACATTAATGACCATAGTAGCAATTTCTGCTAATATTGGATTGTGAGTAACAATGATGATTGTAGTATGATATTTTTTGTTTATTTCAACAAAAAGATTCATAATATTTTTAGACATTTCTTCATCAATCGCACCAGTTGGTTCATCACCAAATAGGATATTTGGGTTTTTAGCAACACTACGAGCAATAGAAACTCTTTGTTGTTGACCACCAGATAATTCATTAGGATATTTTCTAGATTGTGTCTCAAGACCAATTGCTTTTAAAATTTCATCAATTGGAATAATTTTTGATTTATTTTCTTGTAAATTCTGACCTATTTCAATATTTTCTTTAACTGTCAAATTAGGTAGAAGACCATATTGTTGGAAAACATAACCAATGTTATTTCTTCTAAATAATGTTAATTTACTTGCACTATAATCAATTAAATTTTCACCAGCAACAATAGTATCACCAAATGTAGCATTATCCATACCAGAGATAATATTTAACAATGTTGTTTTACCACTACCACTTGGTCCTAGAATAACAACAAATTCACCTTTTTTAATTTGTAAATTAACATTACTTAAAACTTTTGTAGCCAATACCTTGTTGTTATAATACTTAACTACATTTTTAAGTTCAACTGCGTATGGTTGATTATCGAAATCAGAGAAGTTTTTATAATCATATTTAGCTTTAATTTTTGCTGAACGAATACAATCTTTTTCCTCGTAGAATTTATCTTGTATTTTTCCTTTATTAAATTTGTAATCAACTTTTTTGATTTTCTTTGTAATATAAGCTCTATGATTATTGAAAATATCTTTGCGATATTTACTTAACAATATTGAATACTCTTTTTCCAACTCTCCTAATCTCTTAATAGATTTAACTTTAGCTGCTTGTTTTTTCTCAGCAATACGCTTTTGGTTAGCTTCATAGTTTTTATCTTTTTTTGCTTTAGTAAGTTGTGAAACTAAGTATGCATGATAACGATCGGCAAAACCTATTTTTAAATTTTCAATATCATTTTCGAAATGTTTAATTTTCTTTTCAAGTTTTTTGATCTTCTTTCTCATTCTATAAGTTGAAGAGTGTTGAAGTATGAAACCTCTAAGTTTAATGTCTCTAAGTCATATTAATTTTATTGTTAAGAGCATTAATCATCTTGTATAAGAATTCAACTTAATAAGTGAATTTAATTTATATGGGAATATTTTATTATCTTTGTTATTACTTTCTACATAACAAATAAATTTATAAAGTTTATCTGCATTGCTATCTTTTGAATTCTTGCCCAATAATTGTAATTCGTATATATCATATTTATTCCTTGTGTATTTAGCAAGGAGATAGTTTAATTTTGATGTATTTTTGCTGATTTTTACAATGATTGATTTTTTCTCTACATAAGTTTTATAACTGATAATTTGAATCTTTTCAGATTGATTATTCAATGTTTGAATAATTTCTCTTACTGCCTCAATATCAGACTCATAAGACTTATTTTCTTTTTCCAAAGCACTAATTTTTAAGAAGTTTTTATAATCATACTTAGCTTTTATTCTTTTTGAATGAAGACGATTTTTTTCTTTGAAAAAATTTTCTTTTATTTTTGTTCGATTTACCTCATAATCATTCCTATTGATTTTCTTTTCTGTATAAGCCTTAAGATTGTTTGAAATATCCGTGTGATATTGTTTTAACAGATCTAAGTATTCCTTATCTAACTGTTTTAGTTTTTCATTAAATCTAATTTTTATCGAATTATTCTTTGTCATAATTAATTCCTTTTATTTAATTGAGTCAACAAGTGATGAACGTTTTAGCGATCATACAGAGTTTGCAGCTGAAATTGCAAATACAGCACCAACACCAGCTAAAGCAATGAAGTAGTTGTATCACTTAATATTTACATTCAATCATATATTCATTGAATTGAATACAAGTGAGTTGTATGCAGCAACTAATCCTCAAGATAGTAATGCAGCAATACCTAAACCAAAGATAATTACCGGGATATAAATTGATAAGAAGCTAGTTGCGTTTTCACCATCTGTATAACCTAATGCCTTTAGCAATGCAGCTAATCGTTTTGAATCATTAATTACCATGTTAGTAATTAATGTAACAATAATGATAACCATTAATGAAACTACACCAATAATTGCATAGGTTAAGTTGCTAATAGTGCCAGATAAATTATCAAATACTAATTGCATAGCAGTTGCATCAGTTGCACCATTTATTATTAGACAGTATGCTTGATCGCCAAAGTACTCATGAATTAAGTTGATAGCATCTGTAGCATAAGACACTAAAGTTTCATGTTTAGCTGTTTTATCATCACTACCTTTATCTGCAACACGTCAGTTTTCATAAGCGTTTTGAATACCTTTTGCTAAATCTGAATCAGTGTCATTACACAATGTGACTTTTCTAAAGATTTCAAGGTTAGCACCATAACTAATTACATTCTTAGTAACTTCTGAAGTCATTTTATCATTTCCAGGGTATAAACCTGTTGGTGAATAAAGAATAATACCTTTAGATAATACTGCACTACCATCTAATTGGTCAGTAAATATACCATTGAATCCATATGATGTTAAGTTATAGTTGGTATTGTGTTCACGGTTATATTTATAAAGATCTTTTTCATAATCTTTTAAGTCAATTAACATTTTATCACCAGCTACGATATTAATACCATGTTTCTCACTATCAGTATTGAATATTCCAGACTCTGCATTTTCAATAGAATCATAATTATATCCATAGTATTGACTTGGTTCAAACATTGATTGAATATAATCACCATTTTGGTCAAGTTCGCCATCTCATAAGTGAGTCTTTAGGCCGAGTAATAAGTTAGCTACGTCTTGATCAATAAAGTATTCTTGACCTTCATATGTTGTACAAATACCCTTAACTTCAAAATTTGCAACATTATTGTAAGTTTTTGATGGATTCATTTTCTGAACAAAACGATCAGCTTTATTTGTAATATCAAACGAAATATGACTTCCTACTTTTAAGTTATATTTGTGCGCAGCATAAGCATTTACAATAATTGGAAATGGTTTATCAAAATTATAATTTCAACTGCCATATGCATTTTTGTAATCTCTTTCAAAATCACTTTGTGCATATCTAATAACTCCAGTTTTTGGATCATTTAAGTTGATTTTGTTTTCATCATATAGATTAACATATTTAGAAGCATAGTTACCAGTTTTAATGCCAATGATTTTGGCAGAGGAGTTATCTTTTAATACATTACCACTAACTCATGTGTAAGTTTCATCAGTTTTGGTTAAAGGTGCAACATTATAAGTCACATAGTAATCAAGTTTAGCTGTTTCCTCATAACCGTAAGCAGTAGATAATAAATTAATAAAATCAGCATTTAAAGCTACTGCTATTGTCCCAACAACCTTAGTTTTATCAATTTCATATGGTGGTGATGAAGGACTGCTTGGGTCAGTTCCATGAATGAATTGTTTATAATTTTCTAATTCAGTATCCTCTGTTTCAGCCACAAACAAACCATGTAAGTCTTGATATTTAGGATCAGAAACACCATCCTTATAGTAAATAGCATGACCAATAAAATCAATAAAATTTAATTTTGCACGTTCTAACATTTTCTTATTGTTCTCAGGCATTAAGCTAGCAGCAATATCTCATGGGTTGGATTGAATACTTGGTATACCAACAACATAATCAAGTGTTGAATTTGTCATTACATGGTCTTTTAAGTAGAAAATATCTGCTTGTTGACCCATTGAATCACCCATAAATGGAATAAATAAATTAGAGAATATACTATCATTAAATTTAAGGTGTTGTTGGTATAGATTCATATATGAATTTATTTCCTCAGCAGTAGGACTTGCTTTTATATTCATATAGTTACCTACATAAGATGAATAATAGTATTTTTTATTCAAGAAATAGTTCAATGGATGATTATTACCATCTTCATCTTGAATTTCTGGCAAATATCCTTCGCTTTGAACAGAAGAGTACTTATTATCATCAGAATATGTAATTGATGGAGGATTTAAATCATATGGTGATGATCAAGGTATAATCGGATTTGGAACTTTAACAGATTCAGGCGCACCATAGTATAAAGATTGTAAATAGTTTACATCTCTAGGGTCATTACCTGCTTGGTTAAATCCACTATTTCCAGCCATTTGGAAAGCAGTTTCAGATGATGGTTTTAAAGGATCTTGTAAACCATAATTAGTTGCATTATATTGTCCGCCTTGATTAGTTGGAGAATATAAATCAACCGCATATTTATAATTTCTGCTAATATTTGTTGAATAAGTAGCATTCTTAAATTTACCATTTATTGATAAAGTGAATACTAAAGTTGAAAGTGACAATGAAGTCATAATCACTAATACAATTAGTTTTCAAATTGAATTGAATGCAACCGCAACTCTAAATTTGGTCAAGATACCAAATCTACCAAATACTCTCTTCATTCCTCGCGATGCTAGTTTAGGGCTATCTTGACTATCATTTTTCATTAAATCAACAGTATTTTTTCTCAATACAGAGAATGAAGTAATGTAAATTGTAGCAGCAAATATTACTAAAGTTATTAGCAGTATTACAAAGAAACCGAACCAATTAAATCCGAGAAGCTGAGTCGGCAACATTCAATAGTTGGAGAATAAACCGAGAACAGGAAGTTGCAGCAATGTTCCAATAATAGCGCCAAATATAGTTCCAAACAAACCTGGTATTATAGCAAGTGGTAAAATTGATGTTCCAATTTTAGCATTTGAA
>CADAXN010000006.1 GCA_902791895.1 uncultured Ureaplasma sp. | reverse complement strand
CTACAATTGATGACGCCACTAAGATTAAGACAAAATATTTCTTAATTGAGTTTTATCGTGTATGTCACTCAATACCAGATGCATTTGGTGTATATATCGAAACAAAAAATGCCAGAATTATTGAATCTGGTGACTTTAAGTTTGATTTCTCAACCAAAGGAGATGAGTTTGATGTTATCAAACTAGCAGGATTTGGAAAAAGAGATATTGACTTATTAATGTGTGAATCAACCAATGCGGAAACTGAAGGATTTGCTCCAAGCGAAAAATATGTAATTGATGAACTTAAGAGTATTATCGAAATGTGTCCTGGAAGAGTATATGTAGCTACATTTGCTTCTAACTTACAAAGAATTGATGAAATTATCCAAATTGCAGTTAAGAACAAAAGAAAGATTTGTTTATTAGGAAGAAGTATGAATACCAATGTTGGTATTTCAATTGATATTGGTTTTTTAAATGTTTCTAAATCACAATTTATTGAAGCTAGAGATGTAAATAAATATCCAGATGAAGAAGTTTTAATTTTATGTACTGGATCACAAGGTGAAGAATTAGCAGCATTAAACCAATTAGCTAATGGTAAGAATGTTTGAATTACATTCAAACCAACTGATACCATTATCTTCTCTTCTAACCCTATTCCTGGAAACTATGAAAGTGTAGAGCGATTGTTAAACTTACTTTACATGCGTGGAGTTAAAGTATGTAGTAACTCAAAAGAAACTAAACTACATACTACAGGTCATGCGGCACAGATTGAACAACAATTGTTATTTAAATTAACAAATCCACAATACATTATTCCTATCCATGGTGAATACAAGATGTTAAGAGCACTTAAACAAAATGCCATTGATGCTGGTATCCACCCAGACAATGTTATTCAAATTGCTAATGGACAAATTGTACACATTTTAAACCATAAGTTGTACGCAACTGATGATTTTATTGAAATGTATGATGTTTATGTCAATAATGGTAAGATTGACATGAACTCAACTGGTACACTTAAATACCGTAAAACTTTATCAGAAGATGGTATCTTCAATGTTACTTTAGTTATTGACTCAAAACAAAAGAAACTATTAAATTTACCAGTTATAACTACTAAAGGAACATTCTTTGTTAAAGACTCACAATCTTTAATTACTAAGATTGCTTACAGTATCAAAGATAAGATTGAAGCACAAATTAAAAATGCTAAGTTCATTAATAATAACTTATTAAGAAGAACTGTAGCTAATGTAGCACAATTCTATATTTGGTCTAATAAGCGTAAGAAACCATTAATTAGAACAACAATCTTTAATATTAACGAATAGGGAATTAGATTATGCCAGCTTGAGCAATTGCATTTATTGTTATTGGTTGTTTAGCAGTTTTTGCAATTGTTGTTGGTTTATCTCATAGACCAGAAGAATTAGACCAAGAAGATGTTTCTGAAATAAATAGAGCTGGTGAGGAAGCTGAATTATTAGTCAATAATAAAATCCAAGCTATGATTACTCGTGAATTAAATGGTCAAGGAATAATTCACCGAAAGTTTATTTTCTTTGACAAAAAGAAAATAGGCAAGACAACAGAAATTGATAGTTTAGTTGTTACAAAAGCTGGAATTTTCATTATTGAAGTTAAAGGGTGAAAAGGCGAACTAACTAGTTGTGATCCTGAAGCTAAAGAATGAACTAAAGTTAAGCAATATCATAAAACTAAATATACCTATGGTTATGAAGAAACTACAGAACCTAATCCTATTAAACAAAATAAAAGACATGTAGCAAATTTTCTACATAAATGAATGTTTTGTAGTGATTATAAAGCTGATACTATTCAGATGGTTATATTCCCATATTTAGAAAATATACCAGAAGGAACTTATAATATCAAATCAGCACTTACTTGTATTAAGGAATTAAGCAATAATGGTAATCGTGATATTACAAAGATTGAAAAAGTAATTGCAAAATTTGTAAAGAAATATGGTGCTACAGAAGAAGACCATATTCGATGAATTGAACAATGTAAAGCAAAACGTAATATGGTTAATGCTTAAGGCTTAATCTTATTTAATTCTTTAAAGAATTCAACAGCTGTACAATCAAAATAATAGTCAGTTATCGAGTGAGTAAATGTTGATGTTTTGGGATTAACTTCAATTATTTTTACACTTGGATTTTGTTGCTTAGCAATAAATGGTAATTGGTTTGCAGGCATTACTTGACCTGAAGTACCAATGATGAGAATTACATCAGCTTTCGTAATGTTTTTTAAAGCATTACGATAAGCATGTTCTTCTATACCTTCACCATAGAAGATAAAGTTAGGTTTTAAAATACCATTACATTGTTTACATCTTGGTGGTAAAGTATCTAAACTAATTTCTTTATCTTTATATACTCTTCCACAGTTTAAACATTTCAATGTTTTAACTGTACCGTGGAATTCAATAACATTACTTGCTCCACCAGCTTGGTGTAAATTATCAATATTTTGAGTGATAACTGCTTTTACAAGATTTGATTTTGACCATTCGCCTATTGTGATATGTGCAAGATTAGGTTTAGAAGTATCTAACATGTAATCATAAAAGATATGTTTAATTTCTTTTCATGATTCAAGGGGATGATTATAGAAATAACTAATTTCGATAAACTTTGGATCATATTGGGTTCATAATCCACCAACCCCAGTAAAGGGAGGAATCCCACTTTCAACAGAAATACCAGCACCTGTAAATACTACAAGGTAACTGGCATTCTTAATAATTTTTGATACTTCTAAAAAACTATTTTTTAACTTCAATTTTCTTGTTTACGTTTGCTTTTTGTCACAATAGTGGTTCTTTAAAGTTCTTGTTTACACCTTTTAATATTAAATCATGTAGGAATGGTCATCCGATGAATAATATAGCTCCACCTCAGAAGATTAAAGCTGCAATTCATATTGGCATATGATTTGCATCAGTACCATAAAATAAACCTCATGTATTGTATATCTCAGTTGGAGCTTTAGCAACTTGGTAAATGAATACATAGATCATTTGGTATAAAGGAACAGCGAAGCATCCGATAGTACCAATAATAGCTAATGGAACTTGTCCTTTTTGATATGCAACTTCAGAAGTTGGAACTTTGTGAGTAATACGGTTAATTACAGACATTAAGGCTACAAAACCATAAACTGTAAAAATTAACACGACGGCAATATTTGAAAGACCATCAAATATTTGATCGGTATTCAATATCGCTGAGAGAATTCCAAACACCAGGAACCAGAACGAAATGATAATCAATGACATTATAAATCCTGGAGTCAGTTTGTTTCTTGACTTGTTTCCAATTCTCTTCATTACTACTGAACCAATGATAGCTCCTTCATCAATAGCAGATTGAGTTGAACCCATAAATGCAGAAGACAATGATGTTACACAACCAAATAATGAAATTGCCATGAATACTGACATAATTACTTTGAATGCAGTCAATGCTGCTAGGTTATTAAGTCCATCAGGACCAAAAATCCTTTGGAAAATACCATATGGATTTCCATATCCACATAATAATTGTGAAATAGTTACTAAGAAATAGAATACACCACAAATAACCATTGAAAGAATGATTGAAAGCGGGATGTTTTTCTTAGGATTCTTAACGTTTGAAGCAACGTTACCAACAATTAAGAATGAATCGAATGCAAACATAATTGCTGGTAGTGATGCGAACACACCTGTAATTGAGAATTGAAGATTATATTTATTGTCATCTGGTCCAAATGTACCAGCATTTGTTGGATTAAATAATCCACCGTTGCTTTGAACTCCACCTCAAACACCAAATACAATTACCAATAATACTGGAATAAATTTAAGTGGTGAAATAAAAGTCATTGATTTTTGAACAGCGAAGTTATTTAGTCAGTTAGTTAATAGCATGATAAGTGCTATTCCAAAACCGATGCCTCATAATCCTCACATGTTTTGACTAGTTTCACCAGGAATTACTGGCATATCACCATTAATGAAATTAGGGTTAATGCAATATAGTGATTCTGCAAAGAACAATGATAATACAAATACATATATCGCATAGTAAAAGAATGGATACATAATCTTTAGAAATCTACCAAAGTTGTATCCTACATATCTTTCACTCCATCCAGCTAATCCAGAGTTTGCGGTTCTTGCTCTAACACGAGTAATTTCACCATATGAGAATGCAGTCGCAAATGCGATTAAGAATACTAATCCTCAAGATAGTAAAACACCAATAGGGTTTCCATTATTATTTCTGAAAACACTCTGGTTTTTTAAGAATATACCAACACCAATTATGGCACCAATAATGATGGAAATTGCACCAAATAGTCCAATTTTACCTGCAGTTTCAGTTTTAACTGTAATACTTGGACCAACAGCTGTTTTTGTGTTTTCCGTAGATGCAGTAAAAGATGTTGCAGTAGTTTTTACACTAGACATATTTAGTAAATTACTCCTTATAAGCAATTACTTCAATTTCTAGTCCTGCGTTTTTTGGAATTCTGCCTACTTGTAAACAGCTTCTTGCAGGTTTATGCTCTGAGAAGTATTCTCCATAGACTTTGTTAACAGCAGCAAAATCATTGATATCTGCTAAAAATACTGTTGTTTTAACAACATCATTTAGAGAATATCCTTCTTCTTCTAAAATGCCCTTAATGTTTTCCAATGATTGACGAGCTTGCAATTCAATTGGTCCTGTAACTAATTCATTAGTTTTAGGATCTACTGGGATTTGACCAGAAGTGAAAATAAAGTTACCAGCTTTAATTCCTGCTTCATATGGTCCTAAAGCAGCAGGGGCTTTTTTTGTTTTTATTACTTTCATTATTTCCTCCGAAATTAACAATGAAATAGATGATATGAGTATTAAAAACCAATAAACATACCGTTTTTATTATATATTTTTATATATGCTTTTTTGCAAAAATGTATGTTTCTTGTAAAAATGTATGATACATTTTCAATGAAATATGGGAGATAATATGCAATTGTTTGAAGATATTATTTTTATCACTTATTAGTGTATAATTAGAAAAATACTATGAAGGGTAATCAATTTACTAAGTCCAAAAATCTTCTTAGATTTAAATATTGGTTTCTATATGTGCTTTTTGTTTTTGTATTGACTTTTTTAATTGTAGGTGGTGCTTTTGCTTTAAATATGTTCACTGAAGATTACTTCTTTAAAATTCAAGGTGCAACATTTTTTCAATACCTAATAGATACATATTACACTCCTAGCTCAATAGGCATATTTTATTCGTATTGAGTCACATATGGATTAAATTTTGCATTTGTTTTTCCAACCGTTGCATTTGGGCTTTTCTTTTTGTTTCATTTAGCAGATCTTAAATCCATTACTCAAAAGTATTGTGAAATACATTCGAGAATAATTAATTCATGTAATCCTAATAATTTTCGAGATAAAGTTGCTCTTGTTGTCGGAGTTTGTAACGATTTTCTACCAAACACTCTGTTGCAAACAGCTAATCAAACTTACAAAAATATTGATGTTTGAATTTGTGATGATTCAAATGATCCGAAAACAATTCAAGAAATTGATGATTTCGTAAAAAAACATAAAAACTTTTATGTTTGTCGTCGTCCTGATGAACACAAAAAATTGCACCGTACTAAAATCGGTAATGTTTCATACTGATTAGGTAAATACGGTTCACAATATGATTATGTTTTTGAAAATGATTCAAGTTCAATAGTTACATCAACTTTTGTTGAAAATGGATTATGTTATTTTCATTCTGAATTACTAAGAGACGTAAAAATAAACGCCATAAATTGTAACGGAAATTTTTATCAGTTAGACAAATTAATTACCAAAATTAATAGTGCAAGTTGACAAATAATCAATGAAGCAATGAAGTGTATTGCTTACATTGATGGTAATAGAATTCTTAATGATGGGTGATGTGCTCTATATAAAGTATCAACATTAAAACAAATTCCGTTGGATGAAGTTGATTGTGCAGCTTGCGATTCCGCACGTGGTTCATGACTTTCAAAAAGAGGATATACATCAATTGTCGAACCATTTGATTTTTCAGGAAAAATGGGAATACAAAATGTGAAAGCTTTTGAAATTCAAAGGGCCAAATGATATGGTGCTGAATCATTTATGTGTAAAAACAAAATTGTTTTCATGCATAAAAACCATCCAGTTTTATGAAATTTAAAAGTTTTCACATACTATGTTGTTCCTATTCCATTATTTACATTATGATTGGCTAATGCGATTGTTTGTATCATAATGAAAATTAGTTACATTAACTTTACATCATTAATTCTAACAGCGATAATGTATGTAATAGTGTTTATGGTTCCATTTATCTTGTCTTGCATAAGCCATCATAATCACTATTTTAAAAAAGTTTTATTCCTTATAGCTGGAGCGTTATTAGATATTTTACTTGTATATAAACGTATTTGGTATTTCTTTATTTGCAATATTACTTTCAATAAAAAAGCAAAAAGATGAGCTTTGACTAAGAAAACACTTACAGGAAAAACTTTAATAAAAGATCGTTTTAAATGTTGTATCCCTGATATTTGTTGAATATTAATATGTTTAACTGTTGGTATCACAATAACTGTTCTTTATGGCTTTTTATATCAAAGTAGCAATGGTTTAGGTTTCCCAAACAGTTTTTGCATGCCATACTTCACTGTAGTGTTGTGATTAGGTATTTTACCAGTACTTATATTCCCTTCAATCCTATACATCATTTATACTTTCATAGGGGAAATTAAAATTAAAAATGGATTTAATCCTGATGATCCAAAACCATTCCCAATTGAAAAATATGATTTCAGATATGAATTTATCAAAGAATCTGAAATTTGAAAAAAACAGCACCCCAATGATAAAAAATAATTTGTAAATCAAACAAAGAATATCATTGATAATAATAATTATTTGAATTCCGCAACGATTTTTGTTATCTTAAACTTTTATCCCAAACATGCCGTATGACTAGTTAATTTATGTAGCTCACATACAAAATTCATATAATAAAGAGTGACATAAATTAAATAATATATAACGTTTGTATCTAATAAAATCACTAACAATTACTTTAAATATGAAAAATAAATTAATCTTTACATCACTGACCCCAATACTAGTAATTAGTCCTATTTGCACTTGTTTATGCTCATGCAGTTGTAGCGCTGGTGATGATTACGCTGATAAGTACTGTAAAACGTGGTATGAAAATTTAACAAAAGACCCTGATGATTTCTGATACACACACGGTGCAGAATATCATATCGCACCACTTTATGAAGCTAGTGCAGTAGATTTATTTGCTTATTTTCCTGGATGAAAAGAATGAAATTCATTATTACATACTAATAAAGGTGAAATTCCATTAGATAAGCGAGATGATTGAGTTCAAAATAAAATAGGATTGCCTTCATATCTAGACCCATCATTCAACATCTCTAATGAGGTTAAATACGATATATCATTTAAACTAGGAGACTATAAAGTCTTGGAAAATGCTCTAAATCGTTGCAAATGTGGTCCAATTGTAACCTACCATGGGATGGAAGACCAAGAGATAGAACTTTTAAATCAAATTAATAGTATTTGGGGTATTCAAGAAGACTATAATTTTTGAAAAGATATCGCAAATAAATCGGTATTAAGACAACAAGATCTTAATCAGTTGATTGGTAAAACTTTAGATTATGATGGATTTTGCGCAACATCAATTGACAGAAATGTCGCTGCAGGCTTTTTAAATGGAGATTTTAGTTCGGAATTTAGCAACAAAATCTTCTATGAAATCGAAGTTGACGATAATACAAATGGTGCTTATGTTTCTTCAAAGAACTATTTGTTTAATAGAATTCCATTGGCATGACCACATGAATATCAATTACTTTTGTCTTCTAAACTAAAACTTAAAGTAATTAATGCATATTGATCAGATTCAATATCATATCAATATAATGTTTTAGTTATCAGATGTAAAGGCTTTCATAATTCTAATCGGTAATTTATTTTGTTACTTGCAAATCAATTTAAAATTAGCAAACAATAAGATGATAATCATTCGCTAAGAATAGTGCAGTCTTTTAATGGCGCATTTTTAAATTCCTAAGTTTTTTTCATATTTATATATGAAAGGACAAGGACGATATTTTTTCATGAGGAAAATAAATAAAAAACTTCAAAAAATAAAAGTCACCGAAGATGATTTCAAAGATTTTAGCAGAATTGTTTCAATACCAAAAAATTTAAATAAAAGTATGGTATTATATATAACAACATGGCAAGAAGTGCCAGATGATCCGCAACAAACTGATACTATGACAACTAAACCAGAATGATTTAAAGAGTTTGAAGAAGAACAAGAAAAACGCTGAGAAGAGCAAGAAAAGTTTAACGAAAAAATCTTAGCTTTAGTTGAATCATTAGTACAAAGAATTGAAAATATTGAGAAAAGAATTGATAATATTGAGAAAAGGTTGAGCAATCTTGTTACTAAAAACAATCTAAAAGAATAACATTTTGTGTATTCATTATATAATCTAAATATCTGTGAAAGTTTACAATAATTCTGAATTTCTTAACCAATTAAAAGATGATATTATCAACAAAAGACAATCAGTTTTTTTAACTGGTAGTGCTGGTGTTGGCAAAACCACACTTTTGCAAACTTTGAAAGAAGAATTAAATCGTGTTGGTATGAACACAGTATTAACTTCAACTACTGGATTAAGTGCTTTTAATTTGGGTGGAGTTACTATTCATAAGTTTATGGGTATTAACATCCAAAAGGATGTTTCATATTTAAAATATTTTCGTTATTCTTTTCAATTTATTGCTTTAAAAAAGAGACTAGCTAAGTTTTCCGTAATCATTATTGATGAAATCTCAATGTTAAGAGCAGATCAATTTAACTTAATTGATCAAACATTGAAATTAGCTTGTGGTAGTAATTTACCATTTGGTGGAAAAATTATGGTTTTTGCTGGTGATTTTTATCAAATACCACCTGTTGTTTTACAAACTGAAATTCAAAAAAACCAATGAATTTTTACAAGTGAACCATGATTAAACAGCAACATTAAAGTTTATAAATTAGTTCATGTTCATCGTCAAAATGATCTTGGCTTTATTAATTCATTAGATGAAATTAAAAGAGGAATTACTAATACTAAAAATGTAAAAAAATTATTAGCTCAATGTCAAAAGAGAGTTCCTAATGAAAATGACACTGTGTTTTTTGCAACTAATGAAGAATGTGATGAATTTAACCAAAAGAAGTTAGATGAATTGCCAGGAGAAGCTGTAACTTATGTTGCAAAAATTACTGGTAAAAAGAAAGAATATAACAAAGAAGCAATTAAACGTGAATGTATTGCTAAAGAATCTTTAACTTTAAAAGTTGGCACTAAAGTTATTATTATTTTCAATGATCCAAGTAATCGTTTTGTAAATGGTACAAAAGCTACTGTTAGTAAATTAGAAGAACACCGAATTTTTGTAAAAATTGATGATATACAAAAACAAATACCATTAAGACGTCATACTTGAACTAAAGTAAACTACTATGGTAAGAAACTAGCAACCTTTAGTCAAATCCCAGTTATTCCTGCATATGGATTGACAATCCATAAATCCCAAGGAATGACATTGGATTCAATTGTTATTGATTGTAAAAATATCTTTACTTATGGTCAATTATATGTTGGTATGAGTAGAGTAAGAGCAGCAGAAAACATGACTTTAATTAACTTTGATTCATCCAAAGCAATTACAAGTCATGCTGTTAAAAACTACTATCAAAAAACTAAAATGATCGAAGTTTATGTTGATTAATGTTTAGTTAATTCTTCTCTACGATCTGCAGCGTTCTTTTCAGAATCAGCAAATAATTTTACTGCTCTTTCAGGGTTAGATCTCATTAAGTTAGCGTAACGGTTTTGTTTCTTAATAAAGTCTTGATAACTTAATGTTGGAGCAGGACTATCAATACTCATTGGTTTTTCTTTTCTTGGATCGTAACGATATAAGTTTCAGTATCCAGAAAGTACTGCTTCTTTTTCAATAGCTTGTGAGTTTGAAACATCAACACCATGGTTAATACATGGAGCGAAAGCAATAATTAAACTAACTCCATTGTAAGATTCAGCTTCAATTAAAGCATTAATTAATTGTTGTGGATTTGCACCCATGCAAACTTGAGCAACATATACATCTTTGTATGTCATTGCCATTGCACCTAAATCTTTCTTTCTAGTTTGTTTACCACTAGCAGCAAACTTAGCAGCACATCCCATAGGTGTTGATTTTGAAGCTTGTCCGCCTGTGTTAGAGTATAACTCATTATCTAAAATTAAGATGTTAACATTAGCTCCAGAAGCTAAAATGTGATCAACTCCATCAGAGTCAATATCATAACTTCATCCATCGCCACCAATAATTCAGAATGATTTCTTACCTAAATAGTTTTGGTTAGCAATAATTGTTTTTGCTAATGGGCTTGATTTTGGTAATTTCTTAACTTGTTCAACTAAATTCTTACCAATGAAGTTTGAAGTGCTTTCATCTCAGTATTTCAACAAGTTTTTGATTTCAGCTTTAACTTTTTCGTTTTCAGTTGTCTTAGATAATTCTTGTAATTTTTGATATAAGAATTCTCTTTGGTATTGGTATGAAACAAACATACCAAAACCATATTCAGCATTATCTTCAAATAATGAGTTAGATCAGCTTGGACCAAATCCTTCATCATTTACAGAATATGGACAAGTTGGTGCACTTCCTCCATAAATTGAACTACATCCAGTAGCATTAGCAACAATCATGTTGCTACCAAATAATTGAGTAATTAATTTAACATATGGAGTTTCTCCACAACCAGAACAAGCACCACTAAATTCAAATAATGGTTTTACAAATTGCATTGTTTTTACTGAAGGAACTTTGAATGTGTTAAATATTTTTTGTAAATCATATTTTGGCATTGATTCTAAGAATTCATAATTCTTAATTTGTTCATCTTGAATTGGTTTTAAGCTTTGCATGCTTAAAGCTTTAACTGGACAAGATTTAACACAAACTTTACATCCTGTACAGTCTAATGGTGAAGTTTGAATAGTGAAATCAGCATCTTTTAAACAAATAGCAGATTTTGTTTTAATTGATTTTGGAACTTTAACAATTGATTTCTTGTCAATTGCATAACCTTTGATAACTGAATGTGGACAAACGAATGAACACATACCACATTGAATACACTTATCAATATCACATACAGGAATTGAGTCAGATATTCCTCTCTTTTCATATTGTGTAGTTGCAGTTGGGAATACTCCATAAGGGTTAAATGAACTTACTGGTAAATCATTACCTTTTCTTTCATTGATTGGCTTAATGATTTTGTTGTAGAAATCATTATCAACATATTTAGGTACAAATGAATCAGACTTAGTATTAACAATGACTTTAGTATCAACTTTAGTCAATTCTTGTGTAGCCATATCAATACCATTGATATTTGCTTTAATGATTGCTTCACCCTTCTTAGCATAAGCTTTTGTAGCAAATGTTTTCATTTCATTAATTGCTTTTTTAAAATCAATAATGTTAGTAATTTTGAAAAAGCAAGCTTGCATAATAGTATTAATACGATTTCCAAGACCAGCTGCAGTTGCAACTTTGTTTGCAGGAATGGTGTAAAGTTCAAGTTTCTTCGCTTTAATTTGTTTCTTGAAGTTTTCTGGTAAGTCTCTAGCTAATTGTTCTAAACTTAAACTTGTATTAATCAATACTTTACCATTTGGTTTAATATCTTTTAAAATATCGTAGTTGTGAACAAACACATAGTTATGAATAGCAACAAAATCAGCACTCTTAACAGCATATGGTGCTTTAATTTCATAATCTGAAATTCTTAAGTGCGAAATTGTTAAACTTCCAGATTTCTTTGAATCATATTCAAAGAATCCTTGAATATTCTTATTAGTGTTTAGACCAATAATCTTAATAGTACTCTTGTTTGCTGAAATTGTTCCATCTGATCCTAATCCATAGAATAAACATTCATATGCTTTAGAAGCAAAATCATATTTTTTCTTTGGGTTTGGTAATGATTTGAAAGTTACATCATCAACAATACCAACGCTGAAGTGGTTGATTGGGTTTTTAGCGTGCATGTTTTCAAATACACTAACAACATTTTCAGGAGTGAAATCTTTTCCACCCAATCCATATCTTCCACTATATACTTTTACTTTCTCTTTGCCTTGTTCTTTTAAGGCACTAACTACATCAATGTATAGTGGTTCACCAACACTGCCTGGTTCTTTAGTACGGTCTAAAACAGTAATGTTTTTTACTGTTTCTGGCAATGCTTTAACAAAAGCTGCAGCATTAAATGGACGGTATAAACGTACTTTTAATACTCCAGTATGTTGATTATTTTTATTCAAAACATCTACTGTTGCTTCAACTGTATCACAACCACTACCAATTAAAACAACTACATCAGTAGCTTTGCTATCACCACAGTAAACAAATGGTGCATATTTTCTACCTGTTAATTTATAGAATTGATTCATTACAGCAACGATTTTATCATATGCTTCAAAGTAGAATTTGTTGCAAGCTTCACGGTTTTGGAAGAAAATATCAGGGTTTTGTGCTGTACCTGATTGACGTGGATTAACATTACTTAATGCACGAGCTTTAAATTCATTGATTTCTTTTTCAGGTAACATTTTTTGAATAATTGAGATATCAATTGTTTTAATCTTACCGATTTCATGTGAAGTTCTAAAACCATCATAGAAGTGCATGAATGGGATTGAAGTTTTGTAAGTTGCAATGTGAGAGATTAATGCAAGGTCTTGTGCTTCTTGTGGGTTATTTGAAGCTAACATTGCAAATCCAACTTGTCTACATGCCATTACATCTGAATGGTCACCAAAGATGCTTAATGCATGCGTTGCAATTGTTCTTGCTGTAACATGGAATACACATGGAAACAATTCTCCTGCAATTTTGTACATGTTAGGGATCATTAACAATAATCCTTGACTAGCTGTGAAAGTGCTAGTCATACTTCCAGTAGCTAAACTACCATGTACTGCACCAGCAGCACCTTTTTCTGATTGCATTTCAGCAACCTTTACTTTTGAGCCGAAAATATTAAGTTTACCGGCTGTAGCTTGTTCATCCATATATTCAGCGATTGCTGAAGATGGAGTGATTGGGAAAATTAGAGCTAATTCGCTTAATGCATAAGCAATATTCCCAACCGCTGTATTTGCATCAACGCAAGCTGTTTTTTCGTTATTCATAACTGTCTTTTTCATAATGCCTTGATTATACAATATTCATATATTTAAGACTAAAATTTCCATATTCTAAAATTAAAAATTTATCATATGGTAACACTATGTATTAGTAACCGATAAAAACTAGGTAAATTGGTTAAATATTTGGGCAGATTATGATTAAACTAATGCAAGTGCAAATTTTGACTTAACATTCAGTTATTTCTTTATTATTTTTATTAATTTGATAGGTTGATAATGTATAATTTATGCATAATATCAAAAGAGGTAGAATATGGCTAAATGTAAAGTAGATCCAAGCAAATGTATGGGATGCGGTTCATGCATGGCTAGCTGTCCTCATGGTGCAATTGAATTTAGCGCTGAAGGAAAAGCAGTTATCGATGAAAACAAATGCCAAGGTTGCGGTACTTGTGTTCAAGTCTGTCCTTGTGGTGCAATTTCACAAAAATAGACTATAGTCTAAAATCTTTTTTACTGATTGTAATTTAACGACTAATACACAGTGTTAGTTGGTTTTTGTGTTTTCATCATCAATAGAATCTAGTCTTTAAATTAATAATAATCTGGCTCATTAACAAAATCGATGCTCCTTTTGGTATAATAAAACGACGGAAAATACTCTTAAAATAGAGAAAATAAAATTACTAGAAAGATAAACAATAAACATGCAAGCGTTTAATAAATATGACACCCAGATTTATGTGGTTGAGAAATCATTTTTAAAGTATTTAATCTGTTATATGATTTTGTTTTTTGTTCCAATTATGGTTCAGACTATTTTAACTAATATTCCTGGACTTAGTTATATTAATAAATACAATCAAATCATTATTGGTATTATCGTTAACATAACTTTAATTAGAATGGCAATTACATCAAAATCATATATACCTTTAGTTATTGGATGTGCTTTACCTTCATTGTCAGCATTACCACTTGGTTTAGTTGGTACAATTCAACTATCATTTGTGTATACATGTTATATGATGCCATTTATTTGATTAGGAAACTTGAGTTTAGTATTAATATTCAGAATACTATTCACTAACAAACGAATGAATTATGCATTAGTTTCATTCATTGCTTTAGTTGTTAAAACAGCAATAATTTATGGGTTCTTCTGTGTAATGTCATATGGTGCTGGATTAATTCCAACTAGTATTGATAACTTTGCTAGCATGCAATTTGCTATGAGTTTATATCAAGTTATTACTTTAACAGTTGCTATATTATCAAATATTGCTTTTGCTATTAAATATCGTAAATTGAAAAATTATGAGAGATTATAATCGTGAAGTTTTAATATCAAAAAATAATGATGCATTAATCAAAGAAGATAGCAAATGTATCACATGTGGAATGTGTAAAAGAATTTGCACAAATGATATCACAGTTGCTAAAATGTTTGAGGTCAATCCTGATATTGAACCAATTTGTATTAATTGTGGTCAATGTGCCAATATTTGTCCAACAGACGCTATTCATGAGATCTACCAATATTTAGAAATTAAAAACTTATTACAAAATAAAGGTAATAAAAAGATTGTTATTTCAGTAGCTCCAGCTGTAAGAGTTGCTCTTGGTGAATTATTAGGTTTTCCAGAAGGAACTAACTTAGAATCAAAGATTCCAACTATTATTCATAAGATGGGAGCTGATTTTGCTTTTGATATCACTTTTGGTGCAGATTTAACAATTATGGAAGAAGCAATGGAATTAGTGGAAAGAATTAAAGAGAATAAACGATTGCCACAATTTACTAGTTGCTGTCCAGCATGAGTTAAATATTGTGAAATCTTTTATCCACAATTATTACCAAACCTTTCAGAAGCTAAGAGTCCGATTGCTATGCAATCTTCAATCATTAAAACTTATTTTGCAAATAAGATTAATGTTAAACCAGAAGATATTATTCATATTGTTGTAGCTCCATGTACAGCAAAGAAATCAGAAATTAACCGTAAAGAATTAAATGTAACTAAAAAAGATACAGACTATTTAATTACTACAAGAGAATTTGGTTTACTAATTAAAGAATTTAATATTGATGTTAATACTTTAGAAGATAGTAAGTTTGATTCACCAATGCAATTAGGATCAAGTTCTGGTGTAATATTTGGCGTTACAGGTGGAGTGTGTGAAGCTGGATTAAGAACAGCTTACTATTACTTAACCAATAAAGATTTACCAAATGATAAATTAGTATTCCAATCCATAAGAGGAATGCAAGGTATTAAAGAAGCATCAATTGATATTAATGGTCGAGTAGTAAAAGTAGCAGTATGTAATGGTATGAATAATGCTGTTGCATTAATTAACCGATTACTAAAGAATGAAGTTCATTATGATTGAATTGAAGTAATGAACTGTCCTGGTGGATGTATTTCTGGTAGTGGACAACCTAAAGTTAAATTCCCATTTATTCCTAGAGTTCGTCAAAATAGAATGAATGCATTATATAAAGAAGACGAACTAATGCAAGTTCGTTTATGTCATAAAAACCCTGAAATTGTTGCTTTATATGATGAATTCTTGCAAAAACCAGGTTCACCAAAAGCAAAAGAAATACTTCACACTAGTTTTTCTGACAAATCATATTTAATTAAAGCTTATAAGAAATAATTAATTATTTAAGTTAAAGAACACTTAAATAATTGGTGTTGTGCATAATTGATGTCTTCAAGATTATCAATTGCTAAATCTGGATAGTATTGTTCATTCAATACTAATTTAACAAAACCATATGTTGGATAAATTTCACCATTTTGTTTATTATCATTATTTAGATTAATGTCCATATATTGATAACTTACTTTAGAATACAAATCATTTCCATCTTGTTGATAAGATACTGTTGCTTTAACTCAAGCTTGTATATCATATACAAATTGAATAATATCACCTTTTTTTAAATCAACATTATCTTTAGATACATCTTCAATCATCTGCAATGTTAATCAGCCTTGAAAAATAAACTTGTAGTATTTTTCATCACTAAAAGATAAAAACTTGTAATCATATTGACATTTCAATACACATTTTGATTCTTCAAACAATTTGAAAATACTATAACTTGCTGGTAAAATCTGCAAAGATTTTATACCACTAATGTGTATGGTTAGTCCATCAACTGCTAAGAAATTAAATAAATCAAATAATAATTCGTTTGATTGCACCGTTTCTGAATTTAGAATCTTGTCTTGAAATAGTGCTTGTGCTGCATCAGCTGAATCTACTTTTCCTAAATCAGTTGCTGGATTTTCAAAATTATCTTTGACAATATTGGTGATTATTGATAATTGACTACCATCTTTACCACAGCTTGTAGTTAAAGCTACTAGTGGTAAAGGTAATAAAGTGCATAAAGATAAATGCTTAAATTTCATAACTATATTAAAGATATCAAAATATTATCTAATTGATTAACATTTTTTACTTTTATATTATCTTTTGTAATTTTAAACAATTTAGGATCAATTTTATCTTTGAAAAAATTAAAAGCCTTAACATGGGTTGAGTTCTTTAAATCTAAACCTTTGATTAACCTAAATCCCATCATAATTACTTGAAAATAATAATCCTTATCACTATATTTGGTATTATTTGTTGTTGTACCGAAATAGTAATAATAATTTTTGTTTTCCAAACCATAAGCACCAAGGCCAATTGCTTTTCAATCATTTGTATTTCAATAAGCTAAATTATGCTGACATTTATATTTCTTGTTAATACATCAATTGCTAATTTCATAACGTTGGTATTTATATTTTTTCATCATGTCAATTATGTACTTAAATTGTTTGTCAATAAGTTCATCATTGATTTGATATTTTTGTTTAGCTAATATTGAATTTTCTTTAATCTCTAAACTATAAAACGAACAATGCGGTATTTTGTTGTTTACAATGAATTTAATATTATTTTCAATATCTTTTAGTTTCATTAATCAATAACCGTAAATAAAATCTAAACTAATATTGTTAATGTTGTTTTTTCTTAATAATTTGATTGCATTAACAACATCTTTGTTAGAGTGTTTGCGATTAAAAATTTTATTAATGTTTTCATTCAAAGTTTGTACACCTAGTGAAATTCGATTAACACCAAATTTTTTAAAAATATTAACTTGATTATGATTAATAAATTCTGGATTACATTCAATACTAAATTCACAATCTTTTGCTTTAATCTTTTTACAAGTTGAAAGTAGTAAATTTAAATTATTATCACTTAAACAATTAGGTGTTCCACCACCAATATAAATAGTTTTGAATTTATGATTGCACTCTTTATTAATTTGATTACAAATTTTAGCTATATAATCATCTTCTTGTTTTTGGCATCTTGCAATTTCACGCACGAAATCACAATACGTGCATATTGATTTACAAAAAGGAATATGAATATACAAACTATTTACTTTGCTTTTCATAATTCAATTTGTTTAAAGATTTCTGCTTTATTGCTTTGATCAAATAGTAAATGTTCAGGGTATTTATTGTTAATTCAAGTTATTTGTCTTTTAGCATATCTTCTAACTTTTTGTTTAATAAGTTCTTCATTAACTGGTGTATTGTTAATAATTGAAAGATAAAAATCACTATAACCAATAGCTTTGAATCCAACATTATGTAATAAATCTAAATTTGGATATTTTTTCATGATATCTAAAACTTCTTGTTTTCAACCACTATTAATCATTTGACCGACTTTATCATTAATTGAGTCGTACAATTCTGCTCTTGTAGGATAATTGCATTCAATCATCAAGTAGTCAAAAATTGGTTCATTAGTTTTAACTAATGCATTTGGGTCTTTAGTTTCATTAATGATTTCTAAAGCTCTAGTTAATCTTCGTTTGTTATTAACACCAATTTTCTTAGCAAGTTCAGGATTTTGAGCAAATAACAATTCATAAAGTTTTTGATTATCATATTGATCATAAACTTCATTTCTTTTAGTAGAAGACAAATCATAGTTTTTGATTATTGCATCAACATATAAGTTGCTACCGCCAACTAATATAGGTAATTTGTCTCTACTTAAGATATCTTTGATAACTGCTAAGCATTTAGTTTGGAATTTCTTAATATCCCATTCATCAGTTAAATTAATAACTTGGTTTAAATGAAATACAGCAGATTCTAGTTCTTGTTTAGTTGGTGCATTAGTTCCAATGCTCATTTCTTTATAAACTTGATAAGCATCAGCATTAATGATTTCACCATCAAATTTATTAGCAATTTCAACTGCTAAATGTGTTTTGTGACTTGTAGTTGGTCCAACAATGACTAAAATTTTAGACAATTTTGTGTTCGTCATATTTTTTAATTTTGATTAATATGTCATTAATTGCCATTGCTGCTTCTCCCATACCAGCAACAATTAGGTTTGGTCGGTTATTATAAAAGCATGCATTACCAATGGCATAAATTCCATTAATATTTGACATTTGACTATGGTTGACAATAATTTTATTAGCAGGAGTATGTTCTATCTTTTGAATATATTGTGGTGGATTCATATCAATCTTTTGACCATATTGAACAATTAACTTATCAAATTTGATATTTTCTTCTTTTCCACTAGCATTATCTTTAAAGTATAAGATGTTGTCTTCTATCTTAAGACATTGTTTATTTAAATAAATGTTGACTTTGTTTTTAGTTAAACCATCAACATTTTCACCATTAGCTCTAAATACATCTCTACGGTGAATAATACTAATCTTTGCGTTAGTGTTTTTAGCGATGTTGTTAGCTCAGTCTACTGCGCTGTCTCCACCGCCTAAAATAACAACTTCTTTATTCTCATAGTGAGAATATGGTCTAACAATATATTCCACATCAGGATGATTAAGTGATCCTGGTATTTCCAATAAATTAGGACTAAAGATTCCATTACCAGTAGCGATGATAATATTCTTTGTTTTAATGAATTTGTCATTAAAATGACAATAAATAACATCATCTTTAATCTCAAAATCAGTCATTTTGGTATTATAAATGGTTTCCACTTTCTTTTCAGTTGCTAGTTGTTCATTAATCTTGTTAACAAAGTCAATAGCAGAGATAGAACTGAATAATGGAAAATCAACAATTTGTTTGTAAGCATATAAATTTAATGGTTGACCACCGTTTTTATTTGTAGCTTCTACCAATAAAGTTTTTAAACCTTTATTGCTTGCTAAATAAGCACAGTAACTCCCTACTGGTCCTGCTCCTAGGACAATTACATCATAGTCATATTTCATCATAATTTTTTATAATATTTATTATAATAACTTATTAATATTATGGCTAAAATTGATCCACATTTTGAAAAAGTTCTTTTTGATCACAAGCAAATTGTTGCTGCATGTAAAAAAGCCGCTAAGTGAATTGACACAAAATATAAAGGCAAAAGACCATTATTAGTTTCTATTCTAAAAGGTTCAATTCCTTTTACTGCTGAATTAATTAAGCACATTACTACAGATGTTGAATTAGACTTTATTGTTTATTCATCATATCTTGGTGGAATTGCTTCTAGTAACAAAAAAATAAAAATTATTACACACATTAAAGTTGATGCAAAAGGTCGTGATGTTATTTTACTTGATGACGTTATTGATACTGGATGAACAATCCATAACCTTAAAAAATCATTATTGGAAATCAAAAAAGCAAAATCAGTATGTGCTATGTGTTTAGTAGATAAGCCACAAAAGAGAGAAGTTGATATTGGTGAATACTATAGTTGTTTCACAATTGGTAATGAATTCTTAATCGGTTTTGGACTAGACTATCATGAACTTCTACGTAATATCCCTTATGTAGGTGTACTTAAAAATGAACTTTTTCAAAAAGAAGTGGAATTAGCTAAAGCTAAAGCAGAGAAGAAAATAAAGATAAATAAGAAGAAATAGTATGACAAATAAAGAATTAAATATTATGAAGGTTTCAAGTGAAGACAATTCACAAGGATCTGAAACAAATAACTCTAGAAACGATTCTAGATCTGAAGCTCGAAGTGGTAACAAACCAACATTCCAATCAGCTTGAAGATGATTGAAATGAGTGTTATTAGCATTACTTACTGCTGGTGTCATTACTTTGATTTGATACTTTTCAACTAAACATTACACTAATATTAATAGAGTAAGTAATGTTAGTATCTCTCAAAGTGGTGAAGATTCTAATAAAAAGCAAACAATAACTGTTACTGGAAGCGATGGAAAAACTTATACAGCAACAAGTAATGATATTCGCAAAATTACAAGCGCACAATATTATGTAGCTGGTGGTAATGTTAACAGTTTCATTTTCTTCGTTAACAATACTAATAAGGGTCAAATTGCAATCAACATGATTGATCAATGTGATTTTAGAGACATTACAATTCAAGAAGATGGAACAAGTTTAAGTTTAATGGCCAATGTTCACCAAGTAGTTTTAGGTGGTTTTCCATTTTGATATGCATCAGCTAATGATAGCAACATTTATGTACCAACAGATACACCAAACGAATGAACAACTGCTACTGATTCTAGTCTTTGAGTAAGTCAAGTATTGTTAAATGCCTCAATTAATGCAGTAGTTCCAAGTTCATCATCAGTTGGTTATGTTTTATTACAATTGCTTCCAACTGTAGCAATCATTGCATTATTTATTTGATACTTCTCTAAAATGTCTAAACTTCAAGGTGGTGGGGAAGAATCAATTTGATCAGTTGGTAAATCTCAAGCTAAGTTAGCTAAGAGTAACATTAGATTTGATGATGTTGCTGGTTTAAAAGAAGAAAAAGAAGAACTTATTGAAACAGTTGACTACTTAAGAAACCCTAGCAAATATGCTGCTATGGGAGCTAGAGCACCAAAAGGTATTATCCTTTATGGTCCTCCAGGAACTGGTAAAACATTGTTAGCAAAAGCAGTAGCTGGAGAAGCTAAAGTTCCATTCTACCAAGTAAGTGGTTCTTCATTTGAAGATATGTTAGTTGGTGTTGGTGCTAAACGTGTTAGGGACTTATTTAACAATGCTAAGAAAACAGCTCCATCAATTATCTTCATTGATGAATTTGATTCAGTAGCTGCAAAACGTGGTCGTGCTGAAATTGCTGGTGCTGGAGCTGGAATTGCTGACCAAACTATTAACCAATTACTTGCTGAAATGGATGGATTTGATACTAAGTCAGGAATCGTTATTATTGCTGCAACTAACCGATTAGATGTATTAGACGAAGCAATCTTACGTCCTGGTAGATTTGACCGTCACATCCAAGTAAATTTACCAGATATTAAAGAACGTGAATTAATCTTAAAGATTCACGCAAGAAATAAGAATATTTCTTCACGTGTAAATCTTGGTGATATTGCTCGTAGAACTCCAGGATTTAGTGGTGCACAACTTGAAAACGTATTAAATGAAGCTACTTTATTAGCTGTCAGAAATAATAAGATGGCTGTTGGTATGGAAGAAATTGACGAAGCAATCGATCGTGTAATTGCTGGTCCTGCTAAACATTCTCGTGTTATTACTGAAGATGAAAAGAAACAAATTGCTTATCATGAAGCTGGACATGCTTTAGTTGGACTAAACATGCCAGGAAGTGATGTAGTTGAAAAGATTACTATTATTCCTCGAGGACAAGCAGCTGGATATACACTTTCTACACCAGAAAAACAAGAAATCTCAATTCAAAAGAAATCTGATCTATTAGCTATTATTACAAGTACTTTAGCAGGTAGAGCAGCTGAAGAGATTATCTATGGAAAAGAAAATATCTCAACTGGTGCTGCTAATGACTTATTTAAAGTTACAAAAATAACTAAAGCAATGGTAGCACAATTAGGTATGACTGATTTAGGTATGGCTCAACTTATTCCAACTGAAGGAATCGTTAATCCATACTCTAATCCATATTCAGAACTAACAGCACAAAAGATTGATGCTGAAGTTGAAAAGATTATTCAAGAGCAATATAAACGTGCTAAAGATATTATTAGCAAGAACCGTTTAGAATTAGATCTAATCGTTGATTGATTCATTATTAGTATTAGAAACTATTGTTAAAGAACAAATTGATTACATCCATACTAATAAGAAGCTTCCACAAGAAGTTATTGATAAGAAGAAAGCTTTAGAATCTTCTAGTGAAGTTGAATCTAAACCTGAAACTAAAGCTATGTTGAAGCTGCTCCAACTAAAAAAGCTAAATCTACTTCTAAGAAAACTTCTAAGCCAAAAGAAAAAGAAGATAAAACCAAAGCAAACTAATGTTTAGTTCACATTAAATAATAATTCTCTTAACGTGTAAGGCATGTGTTGAGAGAATTTTATTTTTTAATTTTCTAGGGTATTATGTTATTCTCTTAAATTGTTTTTAATAACAAGATTGTTTATTCTAGATTCTAATTTATCTAGTCGAAGTTCAATATTTTCTACTCTCTTTTCAATAACATCTAATCTCTTTTCAATATTTTCAACTCTTTGTACTAATGATTCAACTAAAGCTAAAATTCTTTCGTTGAACTTTTCTTGCTCTTCTCAGCGTTTCTCTTGTTCTTCTCAACGTTTTTCTTGTTTTTCATTAAACTTTCGTTGTTCTTTTCAGCGTTTTTCTTGTTTTTCTTCAAACTCTTTAAATCATTCTGGTTTAGTTGTCATAGTATCAGTTTGTTGCGGATCATCTGGCTTTTCTTGCCATGTTGTTATATATAATACCATACTTTTTTTTGATGCTTTTTGGTATAGATGCAATAATTTCATCAAAACCAATCAAGTTTTGTTCCGTAATATTATATTTTCTAGTGTGTTTGTTGAATTTTAACATATTAATATGT
>CADAXN010000005.1 GCA_902791895.1 uncultured Ureaplasma sp. | reverse complement strand
TAATTGATTTTTGAACTCAAATTTATTTGTCATAGCCGGAGTGCTATGATTGATAATTGTATCAGCATTTGGATACAATCACTTTGTAAAAGCACGAGGGCTTAAGAAAAATGGAATGTTAAGTCCGAGTGAGTTTAAAAAGATTGGAACTGATTATTTACCAATCGAAAACGCATCCCTTAAAAGGGGTGAATTTTGGATTTTAAAAAGTGAGCGGCAAGGTTGCTTATAAGCACTTGCCGAACTATAATAGTCTGGTTTATGGTATAACCGCGCTGGTAAAACAACTGGATTTGTTTTGCCAACTATTTACGTAAATAGTTGCAGCGATAGTAAACCTTGCTTTTTTATCACTGATAAGAAAGATGAGCTTTTTGTTTTAAGTCAGAAGTCTTATGTGTGTCTTTATGCACTAATACTTTATTCATAAACTATCCCAATAATAATTAATAATTTTTTCTCATAATATTTTTTCAAAATTAATTATCTAGATTAATAAATATTAGCACATAGCTTTCCCCGTTATGTGTTTTTTTGCTAAATTTTTAATATGTTATGCTTTTATGCAATTTTGAGTAAAAAGATTTAAGATCTTAATCAATAAAGCATCTCAAAATTTGAATATTTATAAATATAATAAATATACTTATGAACACTTTAGAGAAGATAACACCAAGAAGTAAAGATTTTGCTCAGTGGTATACAGATTTAATTACTGCTGCCAAATTAGTATGTTATTCTGCAATTAAAGGAGAAACTATTTTTAGACCAAATGGTTGGGCAATTTGAACGCAAATTCGAGAGGAATTAGATAGAAGATATAGAAAACATGGAATTTTAAATGTAGCATTACCTACATTCATTAAATTTTCTGATTTTATGAAAGAAAAGGAACATGTTGAAGGCTTTGCTCCAGAAGTTTTTTTAGTAACTAAAAAAGGACAAGAAACTTTATCTGATCCTTATGTTGTTCGTCCAACTAGCGAAGTATTATTCTGTGATTATTTTAAAAAAATTGTGACTTCATACAATGATTTACCTATTAAAGTTAATCAATGATGTAATGTATTACGTGCTGAAAAGAATACACGTCCATTTTTAAGAACTACTGAGTTCTTTTGACATGAGCTTCATACTATTCACTCATCTAAAGCAGAGGCTGTAGAACAAGCTAAAAAAATGGCGGATGAATACTATGACTTTGTAACTAAAGTTTTATTAATTCCTTGTTTACAAGGAGAAAAAACTGTTGGCGAAAGATTTGCTGGTGCTGAAAATACTTACACAATCGAAGCACTAATGCAAGATGGACAAGCACTTCAATGTGGTACTTCGCACTATTTAGGTCAAAGCTTTGCCAAAACTTACGATATTCAGTTTACTAACAAAGATAATAAACTTGAATATGTTTATCAAACATCAACTGGTGCAAGTACTAGATTAATTGGTGCAATTATTATGTCTCATTCTGATGACCATGGATTAAAATTACCTTTTGGTATTGCTCCAACCCAAATTGCAATTCTTGGTTTATTCGTTCATAAAGAACCAAAAGTTACTGAAGTAGCTAACAAGTTAGCTAAGACATTAAGTAAATATCGTGTTAAAGTGGATTTAACAGATAAGAGTTTTGGCTATAAAGCAGCAGAAAGCGAAGTAACTGGTGTGCCATTCAGTATTATTGTTGGACCAAATGACTTAAAAGAAAATAAAGTTACTATTTTAAGAAGAGATATTCTAACTAAAGAAGTGTGTGATTTAGATAAAGTGGAAAATAAAATTGAACAACTAATTCCAATTTTCCAAAACAATCTATACCAAGCCGCAAAGAAAAACTTAGAATCAAAAACTGTTGAAGTTGACAATATTGATGATTTTAAAAAAGCAATTGATGAAAAGAAATTAGTTATTGCTCCTTGAGCAGGTGATGAAAAAGATGAAAAGAAAATTAAACAAATGTTTGGTGCAACTCCAAGATGTATTAAGCAAGAGCTTAAGGATGACACAAAACTAGTTTGCTTCTTAACTGGTAAAAAAGCTAAATATATTGTTTATTTTGCAAGAGCATATTAATATGGAAAACGTAAGTAAAAAAGAAAGTTTAATCAAAAAATTAGCTCATAAATACATATATATTCATTATTCTAAGCAATCAAGATTAAAATGAAGATGAGCTTCTATTGGTATTTATTGTGGTATTTTCTTATTTTTTATAGCCGCAGCATTTATGTTTACATTAGGTGGATTAAAGTTTAATCCAGATGCTCCATATACATGACCTGACAATGTTGGACTTTTTGCTGGTGGAATTATTTGTTTTGTAATCGGTATAGTTTTAATGATTGTTTTTTCGATTTTCTTAGCAGGTATTTTTAATGAATCAAGATTTTTATATTTTGGAACAGATCAATATAAAAATGAAAAGTTAAAATATATGGAAAGTGATTTATCAAACTTACCTAAAAAAGAAATTAAATGGCTTTATAAACTTAAATACATTGACAAGATTAAATACGAACAATCATTAAAAGCAATATCAAAAGCTAAGTAATAAAAAGATGACCTTAATGGTTATCTTTTTTTAATAATTTAGATGCTGACTTGTCCATGAATATTCTAACATCTCGATGATTTATAAGTGCAGTGCATGGATATTTATTATTTATTACACCTTTACTTAAAGCTAAAACTCCTTCAGCACATTTTGAACCAGCAGCATAAATAACAATTCGCTTAGTATTTAATAGTGAACGCATTCCAACTGAAACCATAAACTTTGGAACTTTGTTTTTTGGTGCCTTATAACGTTTGGCAAATGCGTCAATTTCACTTTGCTCTAACTTAACTGCATGCGTTAGATTGTTAGAATCATTCAAAAAATCATAAGAAGTTAGATTTCCATCATGTTTCATAACTAATAAAGTTAAATCAATACCGCCAATTCTTCAAATTTGACGATCGTATTGTGAATATTCAACATTACCATAATCAGTTGGATAATGAATGTGTTTATTTTTGATATTTATATGATCAAATAAATGAGTATTCATTCATTTGCGTGTTGATAAATGAATTATTGGTTGATCTAAATCAAAAAATTCTTCAGTTATATAAGCACATGCAGATTTAAAACCTACTAAACGGTTTTTATAATCGCAGATAATAGATTCATAAATTTTCTCTAACTCATGTGATGGAGTTAAGAGCAAAGTAGTATGGCTTTTATCTCGTATATCACTAGTTACTTGTTTTGTAACAAGCATATCTAGTTCCTTTTTTGAATCACATTCAAAAAAATATAAATTTTTTGTTTTCTTGACTAATTTCATAACTATTTTTTATTTCTTTGTCCTTGTTTAATGTATTCCATAGCTTTTTTAATTTGTTTTTGTGTAGGGGGATTAATTCCCATCAATGGATATTTAATCTTCAATTCTTTGTATTTAGGTATTGCCATATTATGGTATGGTAACAATTCAAAGCGCTCCATGTATTTTAGTGAACCAATAAATTCACCTAATTTTATTAAATCTTCTTTATTATCGGTATATTTAGGTAATAAAACCTGTCTAACTCAAAATCGTTGTTTATTAGTTTCTAAGAATTTAATTAAATTAATTTCTCTCTGTTCTGCAATCCCCACTAGTTCTTTATGTTTTTTTGGATTGATTTGTTTAATGTCAACAATTCATAAAGGCTTATATTTACAGATTCTTTTATGTTTAGATTCTGTTGATTTAGTAAAGTTAACTCCCGAAGTGTCAATAACAAGAGAAATATCTTGTTCGTAACATTTTCTAGCTAACTCAATTAAAAAGTCTAAATAAACAGTCGGATCACCACCAGAGATAGTAATACCACCATTTTTATAGAATTCAATGTTGTGTTTGTACTTTTCAATAATTTCGTCTGTAGTGAATCTTTTAACTTTTCTGTTTAAATCTCATGATTCTGGATTGTGACAGAATAGGCATCGATAATAACAACCTTGAACAAACACCACATATCTTACTCCTGGACCATCTACAGCCCCAAAAGTTTCTGTTTGAAAGTATGGAATTGTTAACTTTTTCATAATTAACTATTTTCTTTTCTTTTTAGGGACACCAAAACTTAATGTTTTAAATCTTTTATTTTATTCATAATAATCTGAAGAACCAAAAGCAATATCTTCTCAGAATTCATCTCAATCAATTCTACTCATATTAAGTTTTCCCTCCATTTATAATCTACTTATTATTATATTCATAAACAAAAAAGAATGCAATGTATGCATTCTTTACTCATGAGTTAAATAATTTTTAAACAATTACATGTGTTTGTGGAATGTACGGCTGATTACTTCATCTTGTTGAGCCTTTGTTAACTTAATGAAGTTTACAGCATAACCACTAACACGAACAGTTAATTGAGGATATTTTTCAGGGTGTTTTTGTGCATCTAATAAAGTTTCACGTGATAGAACGTTAACGTTTAAATGATATGCACCTTTTGTAAAGTATCCATCCATCATTTCAACCAAGTTATCAGTTGAATTGGATATTTTATTATTTGTTTTTTTCATATGCATTTCCTCCTTATATAAATTATACATTTTATTGTCAAATTCTACTGATTTTTAGTTGCTAGATTTCTTTAAAATTTAATACAAAAGAATGAGATGTAATAGTTGAAAAACATTAATTGAAAATCAATGTTACGATAAATTGTAATATTAAGTGCAACACTCAGAGATAGCTTCAGACATCAATTTTGATGGAGATATCCAGTTGTTACATTTCCTTGGTCTATTGTTAATCAAATTTACCTTTTTATCAATATAAACCTGGGTATATCTATTTAAATTATAACCTTTAGGAAAGAACTCTCTAAGAAGTCCATTTGAATTCTCATTTGATCCCTTCTGCCAAGCACAGAATGTATCACAGAAGTAAACTTCACAATTGAGTTCTTTTTCTATTTGTTCCAATTCTGCAAATTCTTTTCCATTATCAGTTGTTATAGTTTTGACTAATTCTGACGGATATTGTTTAAGATAATCTATGATTAATCTTGCTACAACATCCGCATGACGATTAGGTGATTTGATAGCTTTATAGAATCTAGATTTCCTTTCTACAAGAGTAATGAAACATGATTTTGATTTACCTAGACCAGACACAACTGTATCCAGTTCCCAATGTCCATAATCCGCTCGCTTATAGATTCTTTTATCCCTTTTTCTGATGGATTTTCCTCTATTTTGTTTTCCCCTAGTCTCATACCATCCACCTTTGCCTTTTCTACGTAGAAGCGATTTATTTCCATTAATAATTATTCCTTCGTTAATCCATTTATAGATGGTTTTATAGCAAGGAAATCCATTATTTTTGTAATACGCTGCTATTTGTTCTGGAGACCACGTCTCTTTAATTCTTTGTTCTATAATTTGAATAACTTCCAAAGGAAATTGAATGATGTTATGAGCTTCAGACTTTCTTTTCTCATATCTTTTTTGAGAAGAATAAGGGTAATAATCATTATCACCTTTTTTGTTTGGGGTATAATTTCGATCTAGCTCTCTTTTTATCGTAGATACATTACGTCCAATAGTTATAGCAATTTGTCTCAAAGAAACGCCTTGCTTATGTAAATGAGCAATACTAGTTCGCTCTTCTATGGTAAGATGAATATAGCTCATAAAGAACCTCCTGTAGATAAGTGTCGCAACTATATCTTACACCAGGATTGATATGAGCCTTTATTTTGTCTAGAAGTGTTGCACTTGAACGGTAAATTCACCGTTACATAAATAAAATGTTTATTAAACAAACAAAAAAGTTATGCCTATTTATCCACTAAATATTGTGTTAACCGGTTGATAGCAACTATTATATTTGCTAAATTTTCGCAATCAAAAATTGCAAAAGCATCTCTAGCTTTTTTATAAATTTCTAAACTATAAAGAAATATGTTAACATTGTTGTTATAATCTTCAATATTATTTAGGGTTTTTCTTAATTCTGAATTAAAAGGTTTAACATTGTCATTTAAAGCAAAAAAATATAAAATCAGTTTAACAAAAGTATTAAGATTTGCAAATTGAATTGAAACATTGTATGAGTCAAAAATTTTGCTAATCGAAAGAGCTATGTCATTAGAAGAATTTGCAATAATTTTTGGCAATTGCTCTTTTAAAAATTTTAAATCTTGGTTTTTAGTTGTAAAAAATTTAAAATTACGATTATTAAAGATTAACTCAAAATAATTTTTAAATAAAGAATTTTTTATAGCAGCAGAGTAAATAACTGAATAATCTAAGTTAAGTTTTATATGAATTCAATAAGCAAATAAAATGATGAATGAAATGGTTAATTCATTATTTTTGACTCTTATATAAAAATTTTCGTAGTGGTCTTTAATAATGTCCATTACAACTTTTTTCTGTTCTGTAAGTTCTTTAGCTATTATGTCTCATTCAAAATTCATATTACTTATTGTGTTTCTCTAACTCATCACGAATAAAATTTAATAGACCTTTAACTTTAGCGTAATCCATTCTTGTTGGTCCAACTACAGAAATCTGCTTTGTAGAATTTCCGGTTCTAATTGATGTTGAGGCAACAGCAACATCTTTATTATTTACATCACTAACAAAGGTAATTTTTGATTTACCAGTGGATTCTTGAACATATGCTATGTGTTTTCAAACTGATGAGTCTTCTAACAAAGATAAAACATATCTTAATTTTTCTGGATTTTGAAACTCAGGTTGAGCAACTAAATTATTAATTCCATAAACGTTTTGCTTTTTTGGAATTGCATTAAATTCAAAAATTCTAGAAACAATTTCTTGAATACAGAATTCATATTGGTGAACAGATTTTCGAATAATCTCTTTAATTACTGACAATTTATTTGAAATTTCAGATAATGGAGTATCTACAAGACGATCATTAAAAATACGAATGCAAATAATTACATCTTCTAATTGTTTTTCGTTCTTTATTTTGATTGTGTTTTTTGTAATTTCGCCATCTGAAGTTACCAAAATAATTAAAACTTGCTCTTTTGAAATTGGAATAAGGTCAAAACGTTTCAATTGTGTTAAATTATCAGCTGATTGAACTACAGTTGGTAATTTTAAAATTGACTCAATCAAAGCTGCAGATTCATCAATAATAGTATCAATAGATAAATCTCTTTTTTCAAGGATGATTCTCAATTGTGCTTTAATATCGTCAGACAAGTAAGGTTTTAAGATGTTTGACTCATAATACTTATATCCTTCAATTGATGGGATTCTACCAGAAGAAATGTGCGTTTTTTCTAATAATCCATAAGTTTCCAAAAGATTTAGTTCATTCCTAATAGTTTGAGGTGATAAATCCTTCATATATTTCCTTGCAATTAGCTTGCTTGGAACTGGTTGAGCAGTATAAGTATATTCATCAATTACAATCTTCAAAAGTTGCTTTTGTCTGTTTGTTAATTCCATAGTTAAATATTTATATTATTTTACTAATAAAAATATAAAATATTTTAATGTGAATTTAAAAATAAAAAATTAAGGAAATGAATTACAAATTAATTGCAGTCGATTTAGATGGGACTTTATTAAAAGGATTAAACACTATTCCTAAGAAAAGCTTAAAGGCATTAAAACGCTTTACTGATGCAGGTGGAAAAATTGTTATTTCTACTGGTAGAGCAATAACTTCAGCAAGAAAAATAGCTAATAAAATTGAAGCTTATACTGGTCAGAAAATACCATATATTATTTCGCTTTGTGGTGGAATAATTTATGACCATGAAAACAATATTGTTTTCGAAAAATTAATTGATAAAACAACAACCAAAAAAATTGCTGATAAAGTTAAAGAGCTAAAAGCATGTATTTGACTATACTCAAAAGATTTTTTAACTAAAGGTGTTTATTGTAATTCAATATTGTTAAATCTTTATGCAAAATTATATAAGAAAATTAGTTTGAAGAGTATTAAGTTTGTTGACACTGAAATAGAGTCAAGAAAAATAAATGTTTACAGTTTGTCAAAAAAGAAACTGACTAAATTTATTGAATTTGTTCATAAAGATTTAGAAGGAAAAGTTAAACTAAACTGCACAAAGAGTTTATTTTTTGAATTAAGTCCTTTGAACTGTTCAAAAGGTGAGGCAATTAAATTCATTGCTGAAAAACTACACATTCCGCTAAATGAAACTGCAGCTATTGGTGATAGCGGTAATGACTTAAGTGCTGCTTTGGTAGTAAAACTTTTTGGTTCCATTGGAAAAGATGAAACACTAAAAGCAAATGCTTCAGTTGAATATAAAAATAAGAAAAATACAGTTGCTGATTTCATTGATAATCATTTGTTTGCTGAAAAACAAAAAATTAAACTTATTGCTTCCGATTTAGACGGGACAATATTAAATGATAAAAAAATAATTGAACCAGATAGTATAGAGGTTATTCAAAAGTTTGTGCCTGAACAAATTCCATACTTCTGTTTATGTACTGGTAGAAACGTAGTTGACACTAATCGAATTTTAAACACTATCAAACTCTCTGATAAAGTTGAAAAGTACATAATTTCAAATAATGGTGCGATTGTGTTTGATGTTAAAAAATTAAAGTCTATTTATTTTAAAGGCTTAGACATTAATGCCGCAATCACCATTTATGAATTAATTAAGAAACTTAATAAAACTAGACAATTTGGTCAAATTGGAGCATTTGCTCATGCTTTTGAAAAAGACAAAGTTGTTAAGACAATCACATCAAATTACCAATATCTAGCAAAAGTATATGCTCATAATCGTGAATTTATTATCAAACGAATTTTAGACAAAAACCCTGCATTCTTTGATCACCAACCAACGAGCAATATTATTGAAACAGAATTTTTGCAACCTAACTGATTAATTGGTAAATTAATTCTTTATTTTGAAAACCAAACAAAACGTCGTCAATTTGTTGAATGCGTAAATGAATTAAAATTACCAATTACCATCACAACAAGTGGTGAATGTAATTTGGAAATTAATGGACAAAATGTTAATAAGGGAACTGCACTTAAATATTTATGTAAATATTTGGGTATCAAACCTCAAGAAACAATGACTTTGGGTGATGAAAGAAATGATATTTCAATGTTGAAATTAACTGAATGATCATTTACATTCACAAGTAGTAACCAACAGATAAAAGACAGTTCAAGATATGTCTTAGACACTAGAACTTCAAAAATTATTATTGATGCTTTTAAAATTTATGACAAGGAGTTTAAAAATGATAGGACCTAAAAATTTCATTAAATTTGAGAATGTTTACAAAACATTCCCAGATGGTAACACACCAGTTAAAAATATAAGTTTCACTATTAACAAAGGTGAATTTGTTACATTATTAGGACCGAGTGGTTGTGGTAAATCAACAACATTAAAAATGTTGGCTGGTTTTGAAAACCCTACATCTGGAAGAATTTTATTTAATGATTTAGATATTAAAAGTCTTCCTATTAATCAAAGACCAACTGCAATGGTTTTCCAAGATTATGCTTTATTTCCTACCATGAATGTTTATCAAAATATTGCATACGGTTTGAAAGCCATGCGTAAGGAATTAAATGATGTTAGTGCTGTTAATTTAGAGTATAAAGAACGTCTAATTGATAAAGCAAATATCAAAGCTAATAAGAAAATTAAAAAACTTAATGCTAAGTCAATAAAATTGTTAAAGATTAAATTTCATATAAACCAAAATTTAACAACTCATGCTTTCTACAAAAAACTTAGCACTATTAAAGATGCAAAAGCTTTTAAAAAATACATTGAAACTATACAAGAAAAAATGTATGCCAAATATGGTAATAAAATTAAAACTTGGCCAAACAACAATAAGTTTTTTATTTTTAAGACAAGATTACTCAATAAATATCCTAAACTAACAAATTTGAATATTACCGGAATGAATGAATATCAGATTGAATTAATCAATATGTATATGTTATTTCTTTATCGTAAAGATGCTGAAAAGCAAATTAAATTAATCGATAAAAAATTAGCAGGAATTGATGTTGATCGTTCATATTGATATAACTATCCGCAAGTGAAAGCTGAGGAATATGTTAAACATTTCACCACAAGAAAATTAACTAAACAAGAAATTGATGAAAAAGTTAAAAATGTAATTAAGATTGTTGGACTAGAAGGAAGCGAAAACAAATATCCAGAAGATTTGTCAGGTGGTATGCAACAAAGAGTTGCTTTAGCTCGTGCAATTGTTGTTGAACCAGAAATTCTTTTGCTTGATGAACCTCTTTCTGCTTTGGATGCTAAAGTTCGCCAACAAATGCAATTAGAACTCAAAGCACTTCATCAAAAATTAAAATTAACTTTTATTTTAGTAACTCATGATCAAGAAGAGGCGTTATTTTTGTCAAACAAAGTCATTGTTATGGCTAATGGTAGAATCCAACAAATTGATTCATCAAAGAAGGTTTATGAAACACCAGCAAACTTATGAGTTGCTAAATTTATTGGTAGTTCAAACTTATTTGTTTGTGAATATTATGGAAATAATCGAGTTAAATTTAATGACACATATTTCGATATGAAACAAACAAATTTAACAACAAACCTAACTGAAGGAACTATGCTATATTACATGATACGTCCTGAGGATGTAAGAATTGTTCCTGCAAAAACTGGTATTATTGATGCTAAGGTTGTACAATGTTCGTATAAAGGAATTCAATTTGACATTGAATTAACATGAAACAAAAACATTATAAAAGTTCATAGTGATAAAAGTGCAGAAGTTAACCAAATTGTTGGATTAACTTGAGATGCAGAAAAAGCGTACTATATACCTTTTGTTGGCGAGGAGAAAGAAGATAATGAGAGCAGATAGCCACTGAATGACTCATGGTCGAAAAAATTTCTTTTTAATTTTACCATACATGTTGGTTGTATTGGTATTCATAATCGTTCCAATTACTTTGATTTTCGTTAAATCTTTTACGCCTACAAGTGCTGGCAGTGTAACAGAAAACTGAAATTTCGTTAATGGTTTTGTATGATTGAAAATTCTCAAATCATTTATTGTCGCAATTTTAGCAACAATTATTTCTGTAGTTATTGCTTATCCATTTAGTTACTTTTTAGCGTTTGATGTTAAAGGCAAAACTGTTAAAATGCTAGCTGTGTTATTTATAACAGCACCAACTTGAATGAGTTTCTTAGTTAAAATTATTGGAGTAAAAACCTTTTTTGACTTTATTAATGGTTTTTATAACTCAACTAGCGGTGATGTCTTTACAGTTATTGGATTGGTGTATATTTATGTTCCTTTCATGATTATGCCTATATATAATGTTTTGAAGGACATGCCTAAAAATCTAATCTATGCATCAAAAGATTTAGGAAGAGGTGCATGGTCAACATTTATCAACATTGTCGTTCCATATACAAAAAATGCTTTGATTAGTGGTCTTACATTAGTATTCTTGCCATGTTTAACTTCGGTATCTGTTCCACAGTTTTTAAATTCTAGTAGTAGTGGTTCGCTGATTGGAGATATTATTATGGAAGAAGGACAACTTGCACAAACTAGTGATATCTCTTTAGCCAGAGCAAGTACATTAGCTTTGATTGTCTTTTTATTCTTGGCTGTGGGAGTATTTATCTTTTGATTTAGTAAAAAGATAGTCAAGTATGCAATGAGAAGGAGGATACGTAGATAATGAACAATTCAGCTAAAAAGTTCGTTAGTTTCTTGAAGAAATGATATGTATTAATGATATTAATACTTATCTACATCCCTTTAATTTTAGTTGTGATGATTAGTTTTAATCCTGAAACTGACCGAGGAAACATTAACCTAAATTTTGGTGTCCCAAGTATTGTTAACTATTTAAATTTATTTATAAATGATGCTTTTTTAAATGCGTTGTTAAATTCATTAATTCTGAGTTTAATTGTCACTCCTATTGCATTAATAATTGGAGTATTTACTTGTTATGGTTTATGAAAATCAAGACCTGCTACTAAAAGTTTTGTATTAAATGTTTCAAGATTTTCAATCATGACACCTGAAGTTATTACTGGTATTAGCTTAGTGCTATTGTTTAGTTCGACTTTAATACCAATCGGATTCAGTTTTGGCTTTGTGACTGTTATCCTCTCACACATTTCATTCTGTACACCTTATGTGATTATTAGTGTATACCCAAGAATGATGAAAATGAATAATAACTTAATTCTTGCAAGTTATGATATGGGCTATAGCAAAATGAGAACATTTATGAAAGTAACCGTTCCTCATTTATTACCTGCTATTTTGACAGCTGCTGTAATTGTTATTTCAATGTCATGAGATGATTTCATCATCACTAACCTAGTTAATGGTTCTTGGCAAACATTAGGTATAGCAATCTATATGACAAGAAAAGGAATTAAAGCTTGGGTAATTACTTTTGGAGCTATTATGTTAATTATTACTGTTCTTGTGATTGCAATCATCGCTGGTGTTAGATTATATAAATCAAAAAAAGGTAGTTAGAAGATAAAGATGAGAAAAAAATTATTTAAAATTTTAACAGTTTCTAGTATCGGAATTGGATGCATACCTTTCTTTAGTGGTTGTGCTAATTCCAATTGGATTGTATTAGCAAACTTTGAAAGTTATATGTCAACTGACATAATTCAAGAATATGGTAAAGAAGTTAGCTTCTTATATTTTCAAACTAATGAGGAAGTGGAATCAAAATACCGTTCTTATTATGATATTGCTATTCCATCAACTTATGAAGTAATAACATTGATTAAAAAAGGTTGAGTTCAAAAAATTGATTGAAAGTATTTTGATTTACATTACGGAGACAATTTAATTACTAATGGTGTTGAAGCATTAAAATTATTTACAAAAAATATCCAAGATATTATTAATGTTGAAACCGACACATACCCTGAAATATTTCCGGCAGGTGAAAACTTATTAGATTATTGCATTCCTTATTTCTTGCAAAAATTTATGTTTGCATACAAAGGACCTGAAATATCTGATTTTCAAGATGCTAATACATGGGAAAAATTTACTAATATAATTGGCAATAAAACAAATCCAAATGTTAATCCAATTTTTGTTCCTACAGCTGGAAATCATATTGGCTGTATTGATGATAGTCGTACATTCTATAGTCTATGTAATTTAATAAAAACACAAAAAGAAAACCCAGATAGTCCGGAAAATTGATCAATTAATCCAGATTGTCAAAATAAGAGTATTGAGGAAATTAACCAAGATTTTGAATTTTTAACTAATAAGTTTAGCCCTGGACATTTTTATTTCAATACTGATTCAAATGAAATAATACAATCTTTAAGCTCGCCAAATAACAATCAAAGTTCTTTTGCATATAATGGTGACATTTTATATGCAGCTATGGGAGCAGATTTATATGATGCATATAATCAAGATAATTTCCACATTGATAATCTAGATGCCGCACCATTAGCATTAGATGCAGTTGTTATTAATAGTAAAAATGCTAATGATGAAGGTAAAATGAAAAAAATATACAACATTGTTAAATCCATATTTTTAGATCATGTTGATTCTGATGAAATATCAGAAATGGATGAAGAAGGTAATTTTGTATATAACCCAATGATAAATTTTGACTTCATTAAATATACATGCCCTTTTAAAACAATTGATGATTATGTATTAAATGGAAGTTATTTTGCTGATATTGACCCTTCATATACTGAATCACAAATTCAACTATATAAAGATATTTACGATATCAAAATGAATCCTAATATTGATATAGGTAAATTGGTTGAAATTCCATTAGATAATTTATTCAAATCTAACATGCATTGGTCTTATATCTATGAAAAAGAGAAAATCTAATTGTATTATTGCTATTGAAACATCTTGTGATGACACATCAATAGCTTGTATCAAAGATAATAAAATCATTGCTAATAAAGTAATTACTAGAAATGATTTACATTTAAAGTATGGTGGTATAATCCCTGAATTAGCTTCAAGAAATCATGCTAAAGAATTGAATGTTCTCTTTAAGAACATTTTAAATGAAGCTAAAATTTCAATAGATCAAATTGATTATGTTGCTTATACTGCATATCCTGGACTAATTGGTTGCTTACACACAGGAAAAGTGTTTGCTAAATCTTTAAGTTATTTATTAAACAAGCCGCTAATACCAATTGATCATATGATTAGTCATGCGTTTAGTTTCAGTATTAACAATAATAAACTTGTGAAATTCCCATTTTTATGCTTAGATGCATCAGGTGGACATACAATGATTTACTTATTCAATAGTCTAACAGACTATTTAATTCTTAATGAATCTAATGATGACGCAGTTGGAGAGTGTTTGGATAAAATAGGAAGAATTTTGAAATTGCCTTATCCTGGAGGTATAAGTTTAGATAAAATTTATGATGAAACTAAAAATAATCTTCCTTTAATTAAACATCAATCTCCATCTAGTCCATTTAGTTTTTCAGGATTAAAAACTTTTGTAAAAAATGTTGTTGATAAAAAACAAATTAAAAATAAGGTTTTAATTGGATCGTCAGCATTAAAATGATGTATTGATGATTTGATGTCTAAGCTTAAGTTCTATAGCAATTGTTATGAGTGTAAATTTATTGCAATTGGTGGTGGCGTAGCTGCTAATTCTTTATTAAGAAGAGAAATTAAAAAACTAGATAAAAAAATTATTGTTGTCGATAGAAAATATTGTGGTGATAATGCTGCGATGATTGCTAATTTAGCAAATTTGATTATTAACGATAAATAATTAAAAAGCGATCCTGATTATTTAAATCTTTATAAAATCTAGAAAATTGAAGCAAATTAACACTTTTTAATATTTTTTCTAAATCTTGTTTTTGGTCATAACCAAATTCAATACCAATTAAATAGTGTTTTGAATTTGTCACTTTATCTAATGAACTAAGTAAAACCTTATAAAATTCTAATGGATTATCACTGTTTGAAAAGCTTATTTTATTCTCAAACTTTATCATCTCTTGATCTAATTCTTCTTTCTTCACATATGGCGGATTAAAAACTATTACGTCATATTTTTCTGTATTTGTTTTTATGAATTCAAAAAAATCTTGATTTATAATTCTAGCTTCTAACTTATTGTTGTCAAGATTAAATCTAATATTATTTATTGCATTAGTATCAATATCTAACAAAGATAATCTAAGTTTAGGAAAATGACTTTTGATACTGATACCTAAATTCCCCGTGCCAGCACATATATCAATTAGTGAATTTAAAGTACTATCTTTAGCTAAAATTTCTTCAATTTTTTCAGCTAATAATTCTGTTTCGTTTCTAGGATAATGGACTTTATCAAAAACTTTTAAATTAATGCCATTAAAATATCTTTGTTTTGTGATGGTTGTTAATGGTTTATGTTTATTGTAATAATCATCCAAAGCAATCATTAATTCATTGTAATCAAAATCTATTGGTTCATTTCTGTAAACTAATAAGTCAGTTAAATTTTTAACTTTTTGAGAGAAAAAATAAATTAATGAATTGTTGATATTTTTGTTAGTATACTTTTTTTCAATTTGAGCAATAAGTTCAAAAAAAGTGATTTTATTATTGTGCATTAATTTTTAATTCCTCAAGTTTTTGTTCTTGTTCATGAACAATTAATTGGTTGATGATTTCATCTAAATTGCCCAACATAACAAAATCAAGTTTGTTTAGTGTTAATGAAATTCGATGATCAGTAACACGATTTTGAGGATAATTGTATGTTCTAATTTTTTCGCTTCTGTCTCCTGAACCAACTTGTGATTTTCTTAAATTAGAAATCTTTTGTTGTTGTTCATCATTATATTTTTGTCAAAGTTTAGCCCTTAAAAGATTCATTGCAGTTTCTCTATTTTCAATTTGACTTCTACCTTCTTGACATGCAACAACGATATTAGTTGGTAAGTGAGTAATTCTTACAGCCGATTCTGTACGGTTAACATGTTGACCACCCGCACCAGAAGCACGATATGTGTCAATACGTAAATCAGTAGGGTTAATACTAAATTCTATTGCATCAATTTCTGGCAATACAGCAACAGTAATGGTCGATGTATGTACTCTTCCTTTAGTTTCAGTAGCAGGAACTCTTTGAACACGGTGTACACCAGACTCAAATTTAAATTTTGAATAAACATCTTTACCTTTGATTGTAAAGAATATGTAATCATAACCTACAGCGTTGGTTGAAGCGTCACTAACTTTAAGATCTCAACCTTGCTTATCAGCATATCTTTTATATGTGTCAAACAAATTAGCAACAAAAATACATGATTCATCTCCGCCAACACCAGGACGCATTTCCACAATAACGTTTTTTTCATCATTTGGGTCATTAGGAATAAGCAAAATTTTTAATTCTTTTTCAAAGGATGGAATCTTTTCCTTAATTTCTTCAAGTTCCATTTTAGCTAGTTCGACTAAATCGTCAGTATTGCTAGAATTTAAAATTTTTTCAGCTTGAAGACCATTATCAATCAATTTTTTAAAAACTAAAAATTTTTCATAAACTGGTTGTGTATGTTTTATTGTTTTGTTGATATTTGTTATTTCTTCAATAGACAAATTTGATTGTTCTAATTTTTTAGATAGTTCGTCGTATTTTTGCCTAATCGCTTCTAGAGAACTATACAAATTCTTATCATATTCCATTATCGTGTTCCTTCATATAAAGTGTTTTTACAAGATGTTAACAAAAAAACAATTACCCAAAAAGGTAAATTGTTTTTTATAGTGTGAAGGCTATTTTAAATCATCTAATGATTTAATAACTTTATTATTTGCTTTAGCTGCAGCTGTTTTTTTAGTCTTAGTTGCTTTTTTACCTAAGTTTTGTTTTCCAGCATCAAACTTAGAAGATAATTTTTCGGCACGGCCTTTAACTTTTTGGTTTGTGTTGCTACCTTTATAGAATGGGTGACAATTAGAACATACATCAATTGAAATAACATCTTGTTTTAATGTTGATTCAACTTTATATTCTGAACCGCAAGTAGCACACTTAAAAGTAACTTCATGTAATTTTGGTTGTATATTTTTTTTCATAATTATTTTAAATCTTTAATTTGATAATATATTATAACAAAAGAAATAAATTATGAAATACAACTATCCTGTAAAATGAATTAAAAAAGTTAGATTTCATTGAAATAAAGTCAGAAATCGTGACATTGTTGTCGTCTATGTCCATGGTTTTAGTGGAACAAGGACTATAAAGAATTCTGGTCATAGTCCACATTGAGACAACTGTAAAGAATTCAAAAAATACTTTGCAGTCGATATTAAAGAAATTTATCAAGAGTGACTAAAAGGTAAAACAAAAAATGACAAATAAAAGAACTTTTATCTATTCAGTTTTGACCGCAATTTTCTTTTTAGCTGTCGCTGGTATTATTACAATTCTTGTTTTTTATAGTAATCCATTTTGAGCAGTACTAGGAACTTTTATACTAGTAATCGTTATAGATGCGATAGCTGCGATTGTTTTATTTAATAGCGATCGACAAGTTGAAATCAAAGTTTCATGACTTTTAATTATTGTCGTTTTACCAGTATTGGGAACATTATTTTATATTTGATTGGGTTCACGACCATTTAATGTTAAAAAAGCAAAAGAATATAACAAAGACATTCAAAAATTCATTGATTTAGAAAATTTTGAATATAGTAAATCTTTTATTTCTCAAAATACGAACATTACGCGTTTTTTTGCATATAATTACCACTCTGCAAAAGCACCGATATATAAAAACAATTCAATTAGAATCATCGAAGATAATGTTGAATATCTAAAAGAAATTGTTAATCTAATTAGGTCAGCACAAAAAACAATTTTGTTGCAAACTTATATTTTCCGCGATAATTTATTTGGCTTAATTATTTTATCTGAACTTTTGAAAAAAAGACAAGATGGTGTGGAAATTTTTATTCTTTATGATTGATTAGGTGGAAGAAAAATTAAAAGAAAAAATTTAAAATTGCTATTAGAAAAAGGCATTAATGTGGGAATATTTAATTCTCCAGGAATAAATTATTTTAAAAGTGCTTCTAATTATCGTTTGCACGCAAAAGCTTTGATTGTTGATAATAAAACAGCAATTTACGGTGGAAGTAATATTTCCAGTGAATATTCAGCCTTTAAGAAGAACAGCAATAATTTTAGAGATTTAAACTTTGTAATAGAAGGTGAAGTTTGTAATAGTTTGAGTATAAATTTCTTCATCAACTGAATGACTTTTACCAAATGATATGGTGAAAACAGAAAAAATAAGAAAGTAGACTGAATAAAAAAGTTCCAAGATCTTCACAAATTAACACCGATGTATAAAGTTGGAAATACCAAAGTTATTATGCAACTGTTACAAAGCAGTCCAGATGTTAAAGAAAAAAGCATGGAGCAAACTTTGGTTAATTTGATTTTAAAGGCTAAAAAGTCAATTTATATTTCTACCCCGTTTTTATGCCCAAGTAAGCAAATTGTTGAAGCATTAAATTATGCTATTCAAGGTGGAATTGATGTAAGGATTGTGGTACCAAACCAAAAAGATAACTTACCAGTAATTCTAAATGTTAATCGATCATGATATCCACAATTTTTAAATACCGGTTGCAAAATTTACGAATATGCAGGTTTTATGCATTCAAAATATGTTATCATTGATGACATTTTGACTTTTACTGGAAGTTGCAATTTAGACTATCGTTCTTTTTGAATTAACTTTGAAACTGTATTTCTAATTTACAACAAAGAATTTACAACGCAAATGCTTAAAGTAGCGAATGATGATTTTAGCAATTCAAGATTAATTACTAAAGATATCTATGATAAGACTTACGCAAAAAAAGGTAAAATTTTAAATTTCTTTCTAAGAGTAATATATCCGCTTATATAGCTTATCTTTTATATACAAAACTTCAAAATTAAAAGTTTTTCTCATTTTGTTTTTTATAAATATAATAACAGGACATAATATAATAAATTTTATAAGAGTTTATCTATGAAAAAATGATTTAGAAAAGTTTTGTTTATTGTTTCCCCAACGATGTTGATTTCTCCTATAATTTTAACTTCGTGTGGTGCTAGAGGCACATTTGACCAAACAATAGACGGTAATGAAGATATTTATAGTTTTATAAATGATAGGACATTTTCTATAGGTATATATGGAGCTAACACAATTACACCAAAAATAGTTAGATTTTATTTAGTTGGAACAACATGAATATTTTATCATGCCAATGCTAATAACAACCCTTATACATACTACGCTTTAACTAATCTGCATGTAGCTAGTTCTATTGATTATTACATAAATAATCCACTACCTGTCGGAAATATTAAATATATTGGTCTTTCATATCAAACTCTTGACGATATTAAAACAAATAAATTAATTTCTACAAATGATATTGGTGGTAAAACTTCATCGTCAATAATGATTATGGATACAGTAAATGAATCTGTTACTCCAAAAACTCAAAAATTTCAATCTCTTTATAGTCAATATTCTACTGATAGTGGGCAAGATAGCAATAATAATCGTTTGTATTTTGATGAAACTGTAATTAAATTAGATTTTAGCGATAATATTACCGAAGATTCTGCACTAAAAGAAAGATTAGATGGTTTAAATGCATATGCAAGTGCTAATAATGGATATGTAACTAAATTTTTACCAGAATCAAACGTTGGTAATGTATCTACAATTTATAGTATGGGTTATCCTTTAAGAGACTCTAATGATCAATCAATCTTAATTGATAACAAATACACTCATGCCTATGCCTTTAAACTTCCTGAAGTTGTAAATAATTCAAAAGGATCAAAAACAAAATTCAACGTGATTAGTGATAATACACAAAATATGCTAACACCAGGTGGCTATGGTGGAAATGATTATGATATCCAAACTGGGCACAATGTTATTTATCTCGCAGGAACAAATTTATCAAACAAAAATCCAATTGATAAAGTTGCTAAATGAGGTGGCGGATCAAGTGGTAGTTGTGGTATATATGTGGAAGACCGAACTGATTATTCAAAATATTATGTATCTGGCATTCATTGAGGTTCTGTTAGCGGAAAAGATTTTTGAGGCAATACATTATGGCATTCATGTTTCCAATCATTTTCATACAATTGAACTGGACAAGACAACTTCATTGATAACTTCCTACATTACCAATGACAAACACAATCTCCATTAGATAAGTTTATTGGCAAATGCCCATTTGTGTGTTAATTAAATTATTTGTTTTTTAAATTTAATAAAATCATTTATTGACTTAAATGATTTGTTTTTATATTTAATAATAAATTCATCAATAAAATCATAAATTTCGAGAAATTTTAATTTGTTATCTTTGAATAATTTGATTGCTTTTTCATTTCCTAAATTAATTAATGCAGGAAGTGATGTATTAATGTTGCTCAACATCAATTTTGCATAGTCATATCCCTTTAAATATTGATTTTTAAT
>CADAXN010000004.1 GCA_902791895.1 uncultured Ureaplasma sp. | reverse complement strand
GATTTATCCAAAAGGTTTTGATTTTTCCACAATATCGCAAGATGAAATTGATAATGAAATTAAAAAAATTAATGAGATTTATCGGGAAACTTTAGGATTGCATTCAGCAAAGGAAAGATATAATGAATTAAGTTTAATTAATTGGGCACTTTAAACTATACTTCGCTCAAAAATTCATTAAGTATGTATGTGAATACATACATAAAATTTAAAAAATAGCTTGAACTATACATTCATAATATAGTTCTATGAGAAAAAAGTTAAAAACGGCAATAGATATTGTCCAATTTGTTGCCATCTTTTGCAACATTACACAAAAAGTCACTAGAAATAGTGATTCAATGATAGTTTTAGTATTTATGGCTGGGTAGGTTGGATTCGAACCAACGCATGTCTGATTCAGAATCAGAGGCCTTACCGCTTGGCTACTACCCAAATAGTTAATGGTGCTGAATTCAAGAATCGAACTTGAGGCAAGTGATTACCATTCACTTATTTTTCCACTAAACTAATTCAGCTAAATCCAATAACTATAGATTAACCAATGAGAAATTAGGAATATTTAATTCTTTCAATCTTTTTGAACCAGGTAGATTTTCTAGGTTTACACAAAATGCACAACCAACAACTGTAGAACCTGATCTTTTAACAAGGTCAATAATTGCTTGAACTGTTCCACCAGTTGCAATTAAATCGTCAACAATTAGAACTCTACTTCCTGGTTTAATAGCATCTGCATGAATTTGTAATTCACCAGAATCATATTCTAATTCGTATTTTTGTGTAAGTACTTTACGTGGTAATTTTCCTGGTTTACGAACAGGTACAAAACTTACTTGTGCTTTTGTCGCTAGAGGTAATCCAAATCAGAATCCGCGTGATTCTGGAGAAAGAATTACATTGTACTTTAAATCTACAGTACGATGGTATAATTCATCAATAGCTAATGTGAAAATTTTACTATCAGCTAATATTGGAGTTAAATCCCTAAAAATAATTCCAGGACTTGGAAAGTCCTTAATCTCAGCAATGTGTTCTCTTAGTATTTGTTCAACGGATCTATATTTCATATTTTCCCCTTAATCTTTTTCTCTTGGTCTTGTATTAATATTGATTGTATCAATCAATTCTTCATCAATCTTATCTAAATTACGTTTTTCAGTCGCAGATTGAATACGTCTTACTCTAATTCGATACATGTTATGTAAGTTGTTAAATCAATATATAAAGTTTGGTAAGATGATACTTGTAGTAAACATCATAATGATAGTTCCGACTAATATTGATAAACTCATGAAAATTAAAGCAGATGGTAAGAATAAAATCATTACCAATGATAATATTCCAAATAACGAGATTATTGTTACATAATTGTCGTTGAATAAGCTAATGCAATGTATATATAAACTTCTAAGTTCAGTGTATAATGTTGGATTTCTTCTAACGTATCGGTTTAACATTGAAGACATTAATGAGTACATTAATAGGTAACACATAATTCCTAACATAATGAATGTATAGTTAGTGTAGATATTAACAACCATGTGAGTTATCACAATAAATGATGCTGTCAATAAGCAAGTTAGAATGAAGGCAACAAATGTTGGCAACACACTATATCAGTTATATCTAATTAGTGAATAAACAGACATAAGTCCGCCAAATGATAATAATACTCAAAGACTATTGAATGTAAATTCAATTGTTGATTTACTGCTAATGTTTTGAATAAAAAATGCAGTAATTCCAGATTCTTGTAAAGCATTCACTAAATTGTCATAACCCTGTGAATGGAGAGTGTACAACACCGAAGTCTCTAATACAAAGTAATCAGGATTTGCTTGGAGATTATATCATCCATTGCTTTGCACCAGAGTCAGTGCGCGCATAATTTGATCCCATGTAACAGTGACATCACCTTGTTTAACTTGAATCATTAATCTAGTTCCACCATAGAAACCATTTAAGTTAGCTGAGCCAACTGTAAACGCTAAAATTAAACCTATGATGATAATTGGTAAAGCAATTGATAAATAACCCACTAATCATTTTCAATTAAAAGCAACATCATTCTTAGCAGTTATTCTGCTAATGTAAGTGTTACGGTTAATACCATTATCAATGTGTCTTTGAACAGTTTTTGAAACTTTTGAAACATAAGCAGCATCAATCTGTTCAGAATTGATATTGTATTGTTTTGACGAGAATCAATTAAAACTATACATACCAATATCGTTTTTGAAAATTAGTATTTGTGTTAGATAATTCATTCCATAAACTAAAGCAAACGATAGCAGTGAACCGACAATTAATGTAAGTCCTAAAGCTGCAATTTGAGCCATAGGGAAAAACAACATTGATACTCCAGCAATAAAACCAATTACATGGAAATCCAGTGTTGTTAGGAATGATGAACTAAATGCCCGATTAACCGACTGATCTAATGTCTTATGGGAGACATGCTGTGATTTCATCCTATTGAGGATGCAAATCAACGAAATAGACGAAATTATTAAGGTAATTAGTACTCCGACTAATAATCCTAGTGAAAGTCCAAATCCACTTAGGAATAAAATTAAGAACATTAATCCCAATGGTGTAATCATCCAAGCAAATGAAATAAATCCTGGGATTCGGTATAAAACAGAAACCACAATACCAATAATTAACAATAGAACAGCTATCGCGATAATAGTAGTGATTGTTGCGGTTTTAATTTGTAAAACTGAACCATAAAAATCAGGATTAATAACTGAAACGTTAACATTAGAAGTAATACCATTTCTTAAAATATAGTCAATCTTCTTACCTGTGTCAGTAGATCAAGAAGGCACTAAAACATTCATTATAGGTAATGAAGTTTTTTCACTAGTCATTTGTTTATAAATTTGATTTGTAGTGAAATACTTGTTTGAAAGATTTTTAAGTACTAACCAATTACCATCAGAATCAATTTGAGTTTTTTCTGGATTCTTGTCAGGCAAGAAATCAGTATAGTTATCACGAGTAACAACACCCATAATATACTTGCTTAAGAAATCGTACTTCAAAGTAGAAGTTTTTCCAATAACTGGTTGCCCCTCAGAATCTTGGTCTTGCAAGAAATAAAAGAAGTTTGTACTGTCAAAAGTATTTTTATCACCTGGGCTAGGAAATAATTCATTTCCTAAAAGTGGGTCTTCAATGTTTTTTTGAAAACCAGCATTATTATCAAATGTATAGTTATCAATAAAACCATTATTGTCAGTATAACGAGCTTTAGAAATATCTTCTGCAAATTGAATTTGGTCACTAGTTAATTGAAAATAAGCAGTTCTTACTTGGTCTTGATATGGATGACCATCTTGGTGTTGTGTTCAAACAAATGTAATGTAGTTTAGTTCATTAATCATTCCCCTAAGGTTATGAATAATCAACATGAAAGGATAGTCATCCTTGTTATCGTTAATTTGAGAAGGACTAGGGTTAGCAGCATTATAAAAAGTTTGTTTAATTGAATTTTCTGTATATTGGTCACCATTCTTTTTACCAAAAGAATATTTAGAACGTAACTGAATATTAATGTCAGAACTAGATGGATTTTTTATCTTGTTATCAGCATCAGTTAAACTGTAATCACCTTGATTTAAATCTCACATGTAAAGTCGAGCTTTTTTAAATCCGTCACCAACTTCACTATTTGAACTAGAGTTAACATTATAACCGTCAGAATAAATAATGTTGAATCTTCCAGCATCCATACTTTGGTAATATGCTAAAGAAGGTGAAACATCAACTTTTTTGTTATCTTCTTTAGACAAATCAGGATCGGAAGATTCAAGTTTATAGTTGTAGATATTTGCATCAATAAATGCTCTATAAACACTCAAATCATCATCTCAATACAATTCAGTAGTTACATTAGAGTTGGTCTTGTTTTTATCTAATAAAGATTGCGAATAAGAATCAGCAAGTTTTTTTAACTTATCCCTTAAATCTTTTTCATCAATATCTTGTTTATGAGCTGTTGGGTCTTCTACAGTGTAGGGGTCAAGCTCATACCTAATGTTAATTGACGAGTCATAATTTGCTTCCTTGAAGTAATTCTTATAGCCGAAATATGCACTTAGTCCAAAACTAACGAAAGCTAAAATTACTAGGAAAAAGCCAATTATAATTGATAATATACTGCTTTTGTTCTTTCTAGTCGACATAAACATCTATATTTTACATATATATTACGCATTTGAATTATAATTAATAAAAATATCATTTTCAATATTTTCAACATTATTAGCACTTAAATTGTTTGATTGCTAATTTATGAGTATAATATAGGTATGTCTAGTAATAAAAATAAAAGAGATTATTATGAGGTTTTGGGGGTTAGTAAAACTGCAACCCTTGATGAAATCAAACGTGCCTTTCGTAAATTGGCAATGAAATATCATCCAGATCGTAATAAGGAACCAGATGCTGAAAGCAAATTTAAAGAAATAAATGAAGCTTATCAAGTTCTAAGTGACGAAGAAAAAAGAAGACTATATGATCAATTTGGATTTGACGGATTAAATCAAAGTGGATTTAGTAGTGAAAACATAAATCCATTTGATATTTTTAATAGTTTCTTCAAAGGTCAAGGTGGAAACGGTCCATTTCATTTCAATTTTGGTGGTGAAGATGATGAAGATGATATCTTCACATCTTTCTTTGGTGGATTACAACGCCGAAGAAGAAATAAAAAAGGCGCAGGATTTTCACCAGATATTCAAGCACAAGCTACAATTAGTTTTTTAGACTCAATACTTGGAACTGACAAAGAATTTACAATCCCTGTAAAAAAAGTATGCGATGAATGTAATGGTACAGGAGCTGGAGATAAAGGCAAAGATGTTAAAACTTGTGACCGTTGCAATGGTACAGGATATGTAATTACTCAAAATCGTACATTTATTGGTGTTATGCAAACACAAACAATTTGTCCTAAGTGTAATGGAACCGGCAAAATAATTAACTCCAAATGTAAAAAATGTGGTGGTGATGGTTATTTACAAAAACAAGAAAAAATTAATGTCAGTATTCCTGCCGGAATTGAAAATGGACAAACTATTGTTATAAACAATAAAGGTAATGAAGTCAATGGTAAAAGAGGAAATGTTTATATTACTATTTTTGTTCAACCAAGTAAAATTTTTAAACGCCAAGGTGATACAATCATAGCTAACGTTTTAGTTGATCCGTTAAGAGCAATTTGTGGAGGTTTAATTAATATTCCAACTCCATATGGAATCAAACAAATTAAAATTAAGCCTAATACTGCTAACGGTGAACAAATTACTTTTAGTAATTTTGGAATCAAAAATATTAAGTCTCATATATTTGGAAAACAAACAAATGGCGATTTAAAACTTAATATTGTTTACTCACGTCCTAATGCATACAATTCTAAACAATTAAAAACTATTGAACCATTAGCCGACATTGAAAATAGTGATGTTAAAGAATATAATCAAGCAGTAGAAAAAGAACTTAATAACAAATAGTAAAGGAATCTAATTATGAATAAGAATAATAACAAAAACAATGAAAATAAGAAACCTGAAATTAATGAATTAGAAAAATTAAAAGCAAAGAACAATGAGTTAAGTAGAGAAGTTGAAGAATCTGTAAAGCAGATTTTGGAACTTAAAACACAAATTGAAGCTAAGCAAAACAAAATTCATGAACTTAATAACAAATACGATCAACTAAATAAAGATTTTGTTAACATTATTAATCAAAAAGCTTCTGAAGCACAAAAACAAGTTGATAATGAAATTAAAAATTTCCAAGCTAAATACGAAAAAGAAATTGCTGAAATTAAAAAATATGCAGTGGCTGATAGTATTCCTGAACTTCTAAATATTTTTTCTAAATTCGATTTTGCGGTTAGTCAGGATGTTGATAACCCAAAAGTTAAGAACTTTTTAGTAGGATTAAAAATGTTTAGTGCAATGTTCAAAACATGACTAAAAAGTATTGGTGTTGAAGAAATAGAGGTTAAAGTTGGTGATCAATTTGACCCGAATATTATGGACGCAATAGATGTAGAACAAAAACCAACACAAAAAGATGACCATGTTGAAAAAATCGTTTCTAAAGGTTATAAATTACATGATAGAATTATCCAGCATGTAGGTGTTATTGTTGCTAAAAGAGGACTATTTAATTAGTTTGTAAAATCAATACTTGAATTGTCAATATCTTTAACATCATGTAATGCTTCAGTTAAAATACGATTACATTCACGTGAATCAAGTTTACGAGTACGGTGAATATTTTTAGTGTCTTCATCACTATTGTCAATAAAGTCTTCAGTTGATATGCCGACCTTATTTTCTTCATCTGTTAAACTTGTTTGAATTTCATCTAAATTTTTATTAGTTACAAAATCATTTTCATAATTACTGAAAGTTTTTTGTTCATTAACAAGTTTTTGATTTATGTTTGAATTTAAATCATTATTATAAGTTCCATTTGATGAAATTAAGAAATTTAATTTCAATTTCGAATCATCTTTATGATAGTTGATTCCATTAACTAGTCATAAATCATTGTTTTTTGAAATTTCAACAAACACATCTTTGATATCAAAAATTATGTTTCTTGATGTATCCTCACAAATATCAATGTTCGCTAGGATATTAGATGTTTTATCAATAGATAAGTTGCAATAACTTGAATTAATAGATCTTAATATTTTATCGAATAACTCACGTTTTGTGTATTTTTGATTATCAATTATAATTGATGAAATCATAAATGAATGATTGTTCATAAAGAAATTGTGAACATCAGCAAAATCTACATTAATTGTTGTAGGAACATTAACAATATCTGTAACTATGGCAACGATGTTAGAAATTTCCTCATTAGCACGCATAAATGAACCTAATAACGAAATTGAATCATCGTTGTTGCTGATAATCTTATCGTTACTAATTGTACAATATGAATTACAATTTTCGATAACTTTTTTGAAACTTTCAAGTGCATTTTCATAAACTTTAGATCCTTCAGCTTGAACACTTGGCAAATGCATTAAGCAAATAGTACAAATATTTTTCTCTTTTGCTAGTTTAGCAATAACAGGCATAGCACCACTACCAGTTCCTTTTCCAAGACCGGCAATTAAAAATAGTAGATCAGTGCCTTCAATAATTTTAGCGATTGATTCTTTATCGTTGTTTGTAGCGTTTTCACCAATTACTGGATTTCCACCACTACCTCCACCACGATATAATTCTTTTCCTAGCAATCAAACATCTGTACATTCACTAATTCTTCTTAATGAGCCAATATCAGTATTTAAAGCTCAAAATTTAATGTTATCAGCTCATTTACGTGTTGTTTTCATATGAGCAATAACATTACATCCAGCACCGCCTAAACCTAATACAGTTATTTTGAAATTTCCGTATTTATTAAGCTCACCAAAGTTATTGGTGAATTGACTTTTTGCAATCTTTTCACTAATGTTATCATTTTTTCTTTCACCATCTTGGTTATTGATTATTTCATCGATTATTGACATATTTTAATCTCCTTGTCCTAATTTTGCCGATATATTTGTACTTAATATTCCTATCTTGATAATGATATTTTGTTTCAATTGGTTTGTACTCATATCTTCTGAGTAGAATGGATCAATGCTTGTTAATTCCACATTGTCCAATTTATTAGATTCCTCCGTTGCACTACTAATTGCATAAATTAAATGCGAAATATTTTCGTTTTCTAAACCAATGATTTCTGCATCACAAATGCTGATTTCTTGCTCATTCATTTTTAAATATTCTAAATCATAAGCAAATTTATAGAAAGTTAAGAAATCACCAGTGCAATTTAATTTGATTTCATCAAATTTTTTATCAACTAAGAATGATGCGATTTGATTAATTTGTTTAATTACCAAACTGATACAAATTTTCTTTAAATCATCTAGTCTTAGTTGCTTTGTTTTTAAATATTGATTTTGATAGTAATTTATTACAGTTGGGTTTTCTTGATATGCGTAAATATTTTTAAAACTTTGGATAATTTTATTAATTGTTTTTTCATCATCAACTAAAATTTTACTCATCATTAATTTCTTGAGAAAATCAGTTCCAAAATCTACAGTTTGTAAACGAACAATTTCATTGTCTTCACCATATTCAATTAAATTTGCACATTGTTCATAAATGTCAATTAGCAATTTAGATTTAGATGATTTTCTAAAAGCATTTTTCAAAACAAAAGCATTGTTATAAAAACCGATTTCACCAATTAATAATTCATCAAATAATTTTTCATATTCGCTAATAACATTCTTATTAATAAAACAGTTTAAACAATTAACTGTAAATTGATCAGATTGTGGCAACTGTTCAACAATTCGATCATTGACTTTATAATTTATAATTTGTTTTTTAATGCAAAGTGCGCCATTGTAATATGGATTATTGTCAATGTAATTACAAATGTCTGCCTCTGATTTAAAATTCTGATTATCAAATGATTGATAAATCATGTTAATTGGTAAGTTTGGAATATCAAGTAAATACCTTTTTACTTTTGTACCAATAAACTTATCAACTTTAAGAAGTTCGATATTTAATATTCGTTTTGTAACATCATGATCATTAAGTTTAAAATTTTCATTATGACCAGGATATGCTACTTTTTTGAAGTATAAACAATGTTGAATTCCACTAGCATTTTCAACAACTAAAATTTTAATATGGTTTGCTTCAAATGAAATGATACCGAAAACTTTTTTTAAGTTAAACATTGCTTATCCCCTTTCCTTATTAACACACACAATCACGCGTAACTTAGCTGAACGTGCACGATTATTGTTTTTGACTTCTTCATCACTTGGAACAATTGGGTGCTTATTCACTAATTCATATTCAATTGATTCATCAATTATAGGAACCTCAATTGGTATTGAAGAAGTTGACAAATGATTGAATGATTGTTTCACATTCTTATCTTCTAATGAATGGTATGTAATAATAGCCATTCTTCCTTGATAATTTAATAATTTGCAACCAGATTCAATGAATTTTGTCAAAGCATTAAGTTCATCATTTACTTCAATTCTTAAAGCTTGGAAATAAACTCTGGCAGGGTGTTTCTTTTTATGTATGTTTTTAATTGAAACAGAATCCTTAATAATATCAACTAATTCTAAAGTAGTGTCAATTGGTTTAACATCACGATATTTACAAATGGCTCTAGCTACTTTTTTTGCCTCGTTTGCTTCACCATATTTAGTAAATAGATTTGCTAATCTTTCACAAGAGTATTTATTTATAATAAATCAAGCATCAAGTTTTTGTTCTTGATTCATACGCATATCAAGCTTAGCATCAAACTTGTAACTAAATCCTCTGTCAGGATTATCAAACATTGGTGAAGACACACCTAAATCTGCAATGATACCGTCTACCTTATTAATACCAAGTTCATTAAGCGTGTCAACAATATCAGCAAAATTTGTTTTAACAACTATTACATTTTTGTTATTACCAAATTTTTCTTTTAAAACACTGATTGCATAATTATCTTGGTCCATGCAAATAAGCTTACCTTTATGTAAAGAAGCAAGAATAAGTGAAGAGTGTCCACCCATTCCTGCTGTTGCGTCTACATAAACACCATCTGGTTTAATATTTAACATTTCAATGCTCTTGTTAAGTAACACGGAAATGTGTTTTTTACTTGTCATCATACTGATCATCAATTCTTTCTGCTATATCTTCGTATGTTTTATCTGTTAATTTTTTGAATTCATTGTATGCACTAGCATCTCATATTTCAAGTTTATTACCCAAACCAATAATAGTTACTTGTGATTTAATATTAGTTTCACTAAGTAATGTAGAAGGTATAAGAATACGATTTGCGCTATCAATAACAAGATTAGCAGCATTTGCTAATAATTGACGAATAAGAATACGAGCTTCTTTTTTGTTTTGGGAAAGTTGTAATAATTTTTGAGAATATTTCTCAAATTCAGCTTCTGTTCTAAGTTCCAAACATCCATCAAATCCTTTGCTTACTACGATTTCTTTATCAAGTTTAGCAACAATTTTTGATGGAAGAATTAGACGTTTTTTGCTATCTAACGAATGATTATAAGTGCCTAATAACATTCTCCACTTTTCTCCACTTTAATACACATATTATACACATTTTTATAAAAAATGAAAAAAATTTGCTTTTTTTGTATTTTTTTGAAAATTACCATAATGTCTGGTTCTTTGAACAAGAAAAAACCGTTATTTTCCCATAAAATTTCCACAATATTTTCGGACATCTTGATTGGTTCAATCAATAGAATAAACTTCGAAAGGATAAAAAAATGAAACAAAAAGCTGAACAAATCTATGAAAATTCAACATATAAACGTAAGGTAAATGTCTTACTTAGTGAAGACAATTATGCATTGATTACATATTATAGTATGGTAAATGATGTATCCATTGAATCTGCATTATCAAGTTTTATGGAATATACCATTCGAATGCTAAAAAATGGTTTAAGACACCATGCTAATAGCAATGATAAGAAAAATGTCTTAGAAACCATCATTAATGAAGTTGGATTAGACATTAATCAAATCAAAAGTAATAAAGAAATCTTTGCTGATCTAATGAACTACACGGAAAAAATATGCGAGAAGCGATATGAATTCTCACCTTTTGAAAGAACATATTGATATGAGATATTGAAAAAAGTAATAGAATCTGCTAAAAAAATTACACTTATCAGCAAAAAAACAAAAGAAAAACAAATAAACTAACTAAAAAAATAAAAATGGTGAAATCGTAAATCTTTGCGAGCTCACCATTTTTTAATTCAAATTAAAACTAGCAATATTTTTCTGGATGTTCAGTACGCATTTTGTTAATGAATTCATCTTTTGGCATTTTGCCAAATTTCTTCATTAATTCAATACATTCATTAAGCTCATTAATAGCTCATTTTTCGTCTCTAAATTCACCAACTTTAACTTCTTTCTTTTGTAGACGTTTGTAAGTCTCAAAAAAGTCATGAATTACAGCTAACTTATGTTGTGGTAAATCTTCTAATTTTTGATAATCTTTGAAACGTGGATCACAATCAATAACACCGATTAATTTTGTATCTGTTTCACCATCGTCAATCATTGACATAGCACCAATAATTCTTGTTGGAACAACAATTCCTGGCATAAATGATTGATCAGCAATAACTAAGATGTCTAGTTCATCACCATCTCAATCTAAAGCTTCAGGAATAAATCCATAATTTTCTGGATAAACACTAGGACCATATAGAATACGGTCAACACTAATTTGACCATTGCTACGGTTGTATTCGTATTTAATGTTTGAATTCTTTGGAATTTCAATCACTACATTTACTGTATTTTTCATTTTGCTCTCCATATTTTATTAATGCAATAATTATATAATAACAAAGTAATCACTTAGTAAAGGAGAATAAGATGAGTACACATATAGATGCTAAAAAAAGTGATATTGCGAAAATAGTTTTAATGCCTGGTGACCCATTAAGAGCAAAATGGATTGCTGAAAACTTTCTAAAAAAAGTAAAACTTGTTAACCAAGTTAGAGGCATGTATACATTATTCGTGTTGGATCAGCCGGATCTATTGATAAAAGCATTGATATTGGTGATACTTTTATCGCTGCTGAAGCATTCAGTGAATCACACTATGCAGAAGAAATTGGGGTAAAAGTTAAGAATAAAGTACTAAAACCAAGTAAAATTCTTTTAGACGCTTTAGTAAAAGCTGCTAAAAAGAACAAAATACCTTATCATATGGGTAGAGTTAACAGTGAAGACGCATTTTATTCAAAATACAATGTTGCTCAATTAAAGAAAATCACTGGTAATGCACAAATGTTAGAAATGGAAGCATTTGGATTATATGCAAATGCTATTCGTTCAAAAAAAGAAGCTATCACAATATTGACATGCAGTGATAGTTTAATAAATCATAAAGCATTAAGTCCAATTGAAAGACAAACAACTTTCAAAAATATGGTTACTATTGCTTTAGAAGCTGCAACAACACTTAAATAGAAGGAGAAAAAATATGAAAAAAATTACAACTTATAGTCAATTTATTGATCACACATCTTTAAAACCACAAACAACAAAAAAAGAAATTAAAATTTTGTGTAATGAAGCTAAAAAATTTAAATTTGCAAGTGTTTGTGTAAACCCTTGCTTTGTAGAATTTGCCACAAAAGAACTTAAAGGTACTAAAGTAAAAGTTTGTACCGTTATTGGATTTCCTCTAGGTGCAAATACTACAGAAACTAAAGTTTTTGAAACTAAGGATGCAATTAAAAATGGTGCACAAGAAATCGACATGGTAATCAATGTTGGTAAACTAAAAGAAAAAGATTACAAATACTTAACAAATGAAATTGCTGCTGTTAAAAAAGCATGTGGCAAGAAAATCTTAAAAGTTATCATTGAAACTTGCTTATTATCTGACAAAGAAAAAGTTGAAATTTGCAAATGCATTAAAAATGCAAAAGCTGATTTTGTAAAAACATCAACTGGTTTTTCAATTGGTGGAGCATGTTTAGAAGATATTAAACTTCTAAAGAAAACTGTTAAAGATTCTTTACTAATTAAAGCTTCTGGTGGAATTAAAACTAAAGATGAAATGCTAAAGATGATTAAAGCTGGTGCTAATCGTATTGGAACAAGCAAAGGAACTAGTTTAATTAAATAATTATGAATATCATCTCGATAATCCAAAATAAAAAGAACAAGTTAGCATTAACTAAGGAAGAGATTGAGTATTTTGTAAATGGATATGTAAAACATAACATAATTACGAACTACCAAGCAGCTAGTTTATTGATGGCAATAAACCTTATTGGTCTAAATGAGGACGAAACATACTATTTAACTAAAGCTTATTTAGAATCTGGTGAAACAATTGATTTTAAGGAAACTAAAGGCGTAATTATCGATAAGCATTCTACTGGTGGAGTAGGTGATAAAGTATCTTTAATTCTTGGCCCAATTTGTGCAGCATGTGGAATTAAAGTTGCAAAAATATCAGGTAAAGGTTTAGGACACACAGGTGGAACTATTGACAAGTTAGCATCAATCGGTGTTAATACTGATTTACAAATTCCTGAATGCAAAAAATTACTAAATTCCGTAGGAATGTTTATCACTTCACAAACTAAAAATATCACACCTGCAGATAAGAAAATTTATGCATTAAGAAATGCGACTTGTACAGTTAATTCCATCCCATTAATTGCGGCAAGCATTGTTTCCAAAAAACTTGCATTAGCCACAGATTTTGTTTTTCTAGATGTTAAAGTTGGAAGTGGATCATTTACAAAAACTTTAAGTGAAGCAATTGAATTATCAAAATTAATGATGAAATTATTCAAGAGATTCAATCGAAAAGCTATTATTCATATCACTGATATGAATCAACCGCTTGGTACAAGTGTTGGCAATGCTATTGAAGTTAAAGAAGCAATTAATTTTTTAAATGGCATTTTTGAAAATCAACATCTAAAAAAATTAATCTTTGATTTTATGATTGACATCTTAACAGCAACAGGTAAAGCAAAAACAAGATCTCAAGCAGAAAAGAAAGTAAATGAAGTTATTAGAAATAAATCAGCAATTAAAGCTTTTATCGATTGAGCAGTTGCTCAAGGTGCTTGTAGAAAATCTCTTCAAAATAATAATTTCTTTGAACCAAAATACCAACATGAAATAAAAGCTACAAGTTCTGGATATCTAAAATACAATTCAACTAAAGAAATCGGTCTTATTTCTTTAGCTTTAGGTGCTGGAAGACTTAAAAAAACTGGTAAAATCGATTACCAAGCTGGTATTTTATTATCGAAACCAACAAATGCTAAAGTTGAAAAAAATGAAACTGTAGCAATTTTGTATTCTTCAAAACCTATTAAAGCTGAAACAATCAATGATTTCCATAAAAACATGTCAATTTCTCCTAAAAAAGAAAAAGACATTCCGCCAGTTCTTAAAGTAATTGCTTAAATATTTTAAAATCTGCTCATCCTGATTTTTTATTTAACATCACAACAATAGCACTCAAAAGCACGTTTTTGTGTTTGGGAATATCTTTCCTTGAAATAAATTGTTATGGAAATAAAATAATATATATAATATTCATCACTATGGATTGAGGGTCAATACTATTAATTGTCATCGGGTCACTTGCAACAATCATCGGTTTGTTGTTATCTCCAAGTGGTTCGACTTCTGGTCTAAGTGCTATGGCCGGACAAGACCTTGAATTATTCAAAAAAACCAAAGACCGTGGATTTATAAAAGTAATGCAAATGGTAATGTTTTCATTAGTTTTAGTTCTCATGGTTGTTTGTATTGTTTATCGTGTCATTAAGTAATAAATGAAGAAATTTATTACAAAGTCACAATTAGAAAAATTAATTATTGAGATAGTAAGCTTAGAAAACTATCCTATCCCACGTAATATTCTTTTGAAAAAAACAATTGGAAACAATGCTTCTAATTGTTTTATTCCAGTTAGCGTGTTCAATGAAGCAATAAATGAAATGATTGAGTTTGGTTCATTAAAAGAGCTTAATAGTTCTAAACATTTAGTTATTGGATACATAAACGGAACTATTGATACTTCTCATACTTATGAAGGAACAATTAGAATCAATTCTAATAAGTTGGGCTTTATTACACTAGATAATGAAACAAAATCTAAATATTTTGTTCACCGAATAAATTTAAATGGTGCTCTTGATAATGACCGTGTTACCTTTCAAACAATGGAATCAAACCGTAAAGAGAATGAACTTATTGATGCTGTAGTTACTAAAATAATTAAGCATGAAAAAGACTTTTTTGTCTGCTTGTTTAACAAAACGAAGGATGGTTACACTGTTAAACCTGATGATGAAAAAATGTATTACAATATCATTTTGGATGATATTGAAGGTTTAGTAGATAACCAAAAGATTCTAGTAAAAATTAAAAAATACGAAAATAAAAATGCATACGGTTATGTTTCAAGAATTCTTGGACACAAATCAGATGTTGGTGTTGATATTCTATCTGTTGTTGTTAATAAAGGTGTTGAGCCAGATTTTAGTGATAAATTATTAAACTATTCTAAAACTTTGCAAGTAAATCTCGATGAAAAACAAAAGAAAATTCGTCGTGATTTAACTTCACTACCAATTGTAACTATTGATCCTAAAACTTCAAAAGACTTTGACGATGCTATTTGTGTGATTAAAAATAGCGATAAAACATATAAGTTATATGTTTCAATTGCTGATGTAGCGCACTACGTAAGGCCTGATTCAATCCTTGATCAAGAAGCTCTAAAGAGAGGGTGTTCAATCTATCTAACTGATAGAGTTATCCCAATGTTACCGCATATTTTATCTGATGATATTTGTTCCCTTAACTACAATGCAGTTAGACTAACAATGACTTGCGAAATCGACATTGATTTAGAAGGCAAAATAATAAACTATGATGTTTACCCATCATATATTAAAAGTTGTCGTCGATTCTGTTATGATGAAGTTAATGAATATTTTGCAGGAACTAATTCTTTAGAAAATGATACGCAAGAAATTAGACAAATGCTTGATCATGCTAAAGAACTTCACAAAATATTAGATAAGACCAAATTCGATAGAGGCTATATTAATTTCACAATTCCAGAAGTTGAAATCACTCTTGATGAGACGGGTTTTCCAATTGAAATTAAATTGCATGTAACTGGAATAGCGCAAAATATGATTGAAAATTTTATGCTTCAAGCTAATGAATGTGTAACTTTATTTGCTCATAAACATAATCTTCCTTTCGTTTATCGTGTCCACGATAAACCTAATGAAGACAAAATTAAAAGAATGTTGCTTGAAACTAAAAAACTTAATTTCAAAATTACAACTGATTTAAGTAATATAAAACCTAAAGACATCAGCATTTGATTTGAAGTTAATAAAGACAATCCAAACATGGATTTAATTAACATTTTGATGCTTCGTTGTTTGGCTAAAGCTGAATATGATACCAAAAACATCGGCCACTTTGGATTAGCTTTAGAAAACTATACACATTTTACTTCACCAATTAGAAGATATCCAGATTTAATTGTTGGCAGAATATTTTGAATGTACTTATTCGACAGAAAAAATTATACAGATCAACAACGTCTAACTCTTGAAAATAATCTAAAAGAGATAACAAAGTTATCTTCTAAAAATGAAGTTATAGCCATCGAATGTGAACGTGAAGTTAATGCGATGAAATTTGCTGAATACATGACTCGTCATCTTGGCGAAGAATTTATTGGTTTTGTTTCAACAATCAATTCATTTGGTGCTTTTGTTGAACTTGATAATACGATTGAAGGTTTAATAAGATTGCAAAATTTCAAAGATGACTTCTACACATATGTAGAATCTACAAATGAATTGATTGGTAGAACAAAAGGCCAAAGATTTACGATGGGAACAAAAGTAAAAGTTAAAGTCATTGCTGCTGATAAATTGTCAAAAAGAATTGACTTTGAATTAGTAAAACATTTAGGTAATAGGTAAAATTATGCACATTCTTTTTAGAAATAAAAAATTACATGTAAATTACCATATTATTGAAACCATTGAAGCTGGTATTTCATTAAAAGGATATGAGGTAAAATCAATTGTAAAAGCAAATGCAAATATTGATCAAGCATTCATTGTTTTCAAACACAATGAAGCTTACTTATTAAATATGTACATTGCTCCATATAAAGAAGCAGGCGGTTTACAGCTTCCACCTGAAAGGACGCGTAAATTACTTCTACATAAAAAAGAAATTGCTAATCTACAATTCAGAATTAAAAAAGAACGATTAGCTTGCATTCCAAATGTTGTCTATTTTAAAAATAACAACATAAAATTGGAGATTGCTTTATGTAAATCAAAAAATGTCGCTGATAAGCGTCAAGACATTAAAAATCGTGACCTAAGGCGAGAAATTAAAAAATTTATTTAAGTTTTATTTACAAATATGGTTATTATAGATTGAAGAAATGGTTTAGAATGAGTTTTGTATTTAGATCATTCAATAATATCTAATAATTTAAAAATTGCAACTAAGCTATAATGGATATTGGTATAATATCATATACTAACGGTCTGTTAGCTCAGCTTGGTAGAGCAGATGACTCTTAATCATCGGGTCGCGGGTTCGATCCCCTCACAGACCACCATACAAAATACACTTTTTGCAAGTGTATTTTTTTTATTTTAATGAGCTAAATATCCCTATGCAATTCTATTGTTGTGATATTTTTGCTTAAATTCAAAAAACAAACTTAAAAATAAAAGTAATTATTGCATAGAGCAGTAGTCGCTTTTTGTTATTTTAACAGATTAATAAATGAATTTAACGTCTTTGATTTCTTTAATTTCTTGCATTAAAGCAAACTTAACACCCTCATCGAATGTATTATCAACAAAAGGGCACCCAACACATTTACCTGTAATCTTTAAAGTAAGAATATTGTCTTTGTATTTAACAAATTCAACATCCCCTCCATCAGCATTAATATAAATTTTTAATGTTTGTAATAAATCATTAATTCTTTGTTCAACGGATAAATTATTTGCCATTTTTCTTTCCTTTTTTTGTATTGTTTTTCTTTTTGTTCTTTTTTGATGAAATTCCAATTATTTTTTTAAATTTCATAAGATGTTTACGATAAATGTTTTTGTTTTCTTCATTAATCATAACATTTTCTCTCAACACATCGATTCGCATTGAATTTGGAGTTGACTTATGATTATTTACCCAAATAATTCAGATAAAATTAGCCGCTAGAATTGTTCCTACTGGGAATACCAATAAAATATAGAAAATTTGTCCATTTGAATTGACATCAAAACATACGCCTAAATCAGGATGCAATGGATTAGAATAAACAATATTCCAACACTGTTGATTAAAATTAGTGATAATGTTGTATATAGAGGCATAAGGATGATGCTCAATCATTATGTTAACAAGATTACCATCAAGATCAGTAGCATCTGTACGAAATGCACTAACTGGTAATCGAATAAAATTAATCATTACTGCAAATATTGCATATATTTCAGTGTAAATCAATACATATGTAACAAAATATTTTGTGTGAATCCGGTTCATCGGATTTTTTATTTTTTTATAAGGGTAATTAACGTTAATAAGTAAAAACAAATCATAAATGATTGGACAAAATAAGTGAAATGCTAAAGTTGAAAAAATTGATCATCATGCATAAGTACTTAATGTTCCCATAACTCATTCTGGGAACATTACCAATCAATAAGTTATCATTGTTGTATTGATATATATTCCTACAGCAACTAACAAATTGCGATTATTAAATATTTTTGTTCTAAAACATGTTAAAAACAAAAAGTAAGCAAAGATTACAATAATATTTGACTGTTGAGTAAAATAACCAAAAAAGTTGAATAACAATTTTGATCAAACTGCACCATAAACAGATAAATTAGCGTTTTCTGGCAATAAAATATTTCAAATATTAATCATGCAACATGCAAGTCCTAATAGAAGACCAACCCATGCTAATCAAAATGTTGATGATTTTATGTTATGTTTACGTTTTAATAACAATTTAAATTTGTCATAATCATTTTTCGCTAATGTAAGTCGTTTTAAATCCACAATCATAATACGTATATAATTTGTTAATAATTATATAATATACACATAGTATGAGTAAGTTAGTTAATAAAGTTATTATTGAAGGTAACATTGTAAATGGATCTTTTAGTACATCTAATAAGTTCATTTACTTTGCACAATTAAAACAAGAAAGAAAAATGGTTAATTTTAAATGAGATGATTATTTTTCTATCTACGCGCTTTCACCATTATCAAAACAACTAGCAGAAATTGTGGAGAAAAATCCTAATGCACATGTTGTAATTGAAGGTGAATTACACACAAAAATCTCAAAGAACAAAGATTTATACACAAGAATTTTAGTAAACAAAATTCTTGATGTATCAACGGATGACACCATAACAAAAAACAGTGATAATACAACAACTAACGCAAAATAATTTATTTAAAACAATTGAAAGGAAATAAAATGCAATTAAACAAATTAGATAAAATTAACATATTTGCAAGTGAACTACTTGCAAAATCAATATTAGAAATGTATCATCCCGTTAAACTTGGGGAAAGATCACTTACTGAAGTTGGTTTCCGTTATAGTTTTAAATTGCCTGATAATACAAAAATTTCAAGTAATGACTTCAAACGTATTAAGAAGTACATTCAAAAAAACATTGATCGTGCTTTAAATGTTTCATATGAAAAAATAACTAAAGCTGAAGCAAATAAAATTTTTGCTGACAACAAATATAAACTTGTTGAAATTAAAAATGCACCTGGTAAATCAATTGAAATTATCCGTATCGGAAAAGATTTTGTTGATACCTGCCCTGATTTAGAATTGAAGAAAATATCAAAAGCTGATTTAATAGAATTAACTAATGTTTCTGGTCAGTATTTTAACTCTGATGCCGGTAATGAACAATTAGTTGCTATTGAAGGTTGGGCTCGCGAAAATGTTGATGACTTCAAAGAATACAAAAAATTCTTAATCGAAAAAAATGAAAGAGATCACAGAAAAATTGGTGCTGATTTAGAATTATTCTGTTTTGATACTAGAATTGGCCAAGGTTTACCAATTTGATTAGAAAATGGTACAAATATTAAATTTGAAATTGAAAATTTCTGTAAAGAACTTCTAAGTGAAAATGAATATAAATTTGTACAAACTCCAGTTTTAGGAACAATTGATTTATATAAAATTTCAGGACATTGAAATCACTACCGTGAAAATATGTTCACTCCATTAAAGGTTGATGATGAAGAATTTGTTCTTAAACCAATGAATTGTCCTCACCACATTGTAACTTATCAACAAAAACCACATTCATATCGTGAATTACCATATAGAATTGCTGAATTTGGTATTCAACACCGTTATGAATCTAGTGGTGCATTAACTGGACTTGAACGTGTAAGACAAATGCAACTAGTTGACACTCACACTATTTTAATGCACAGTCAAATTAATAGTGAAATTAAACGTGTTTACAATCTTATTGTTAAAGCTCACAAAGTTCTTGGAACTTCAATTTATTCTGTTGAATTGTCACTTCGTGATCCAAAGAATAAAGAAAAATTCTTTGACAATAACAAGATGTGAGAAAGTGCTGAAAATCAATTAAGAGCTGCATTAAAATCATTAAAGATTCCTTATAAAGAAGTTATTGGTGAAGCTGCTTTCTATGGTCCTAAGATTGATATGCAAATTAAAACTGTACTAGGACACATTATAACTGTTTCAACTATTCAATTAGACTTCTTATTACCAGATAGATTCAAACTTGAATACATTGGATCTACTGGAGAAAAAGAAGTTCCAGTATTTATTCATGCAGGAATCATTGGAACATTTGAACGTTACTTAGCTATCCTATTAGAACAAACTAAGGGTGTTTTACCTTTATGATTATCACCAATTCAAGTAATGTTTATCCCTGTAAGTGATAAACAATATGAATTTGCTCGTAAGTTACAATTAATGATGATTAAAAATCAAATTAGAGCTAGAATCGACAATAGCGATGAAAGACTATCTAAGAAGATTAGAGAAGCTCAAATTAAGAAAATTCCTTACCAAGTAGTTATTGGTGATAAGGAAGTTGAAAATAACGCTGTAACTTACCGTCAATACGGAAAAGCAGATGAAATTACAGTTTCATTTAGCGAATTTTTAAAACTTATTAAAAAACAAATTCGAAACAAGAAATAATAACAAATGAGCAATCTAAAGAATTCAGAAACAAAACCAACTGAAATTTTTAATGACACATTACTTCCTGAAGGAAAGGAATTATTTAGTAATAATTCGAATAAACTAAAAAATCCAAAAACTAGTAGTAAGCCTCCAAAAGAAAGAGCAGTTTTTGTTTTTGATTTCAATGCTTGTAGAAATGATAACATATCAAAATATCTTTTAGACCCAAAGATAGGTAAAATTTTAAGAGAAAACGAAGCTGATACTACCTATATTTTTACCACAATACTTAGTTTAAACGCTACATTAAAAATATTGAATAAGTCACTTAAATTAAAAAGCGGATACATTGTTTGTAACAATGGTTCACGAATTTATGATATTGCTGCTCGCAAAATTATTTATGAAGTTTTGTTAGACAAAAATACAAGAGATATGATTACCCATATGGGTACAATTCAATCACTTTTAATAATCAGTTCTTCTGCTGACAAAGACTTCTGTTACACTCAAAATTATTTGTTGTTTGATAATATTCATAAAAAGTTCTTGCACCCATATCACCTTACGACTAATTATTTAACTTACAAAAACTTTATTAAGTATAACCAGTTTGCAAACTTCTTACTTTATGATAGTGATTATGATGAAATATCTCAAAAACAACAATACTTCAAAGCATTGGAAAAGCAATGAAATATTTGTGTATCGCAAGTTGAAGACTGTATATTTAGTGTTTCAAATGCTGAATGCTGTATCTTGAATGCAATTAATAAAATTTTAGAAAACTTAAATATCGTTTCTATCAACAACATTTATTACTTTAGTCTCAACTCTTTTGATGCTAGATCTTGATGCTCATTTGGTAAACATCGTTACCTAAACATTGAATATTTCATTTCCAACAAAAAATTTATCAAACAAAAAATCAATCTGCGTAATACTTTTATCCCCCAAAATATCTACCAAATTCTTAGTGATTGTTTTACTCGTTTACCATTCAATACACATACGATTATTTCTAATCGTGATAAATATGTTAAATTAACTCACAAAAAGATATAAGTAATAGTATCTAGAAGAAAAGATGATATCTTAAATAACTTTTAAGATTATATTAAAGTAATGGAAAGAAAATAAATTGATAATGGACAAACTAATAATCAAAGGTGCAAGAGAAAACAATCTTAAAAATATCAATGTTGAAATACCAAAAAACAAACTTGTTGTTATAACCGGAGTTAGTGGAAGCGGTAAATCATCATTAGCGTTTGATACAATTTACGCTGAAGGACAAAGAAGATATTTGGAGTCTTTATCCACATATTCACGTCAATTTTTAGGTGGTAATGAAAAGCCAGATGTAGATATGATTGAAGGTCTTTCTCCAGCTATTTCTATTAGCCAAAAATCAACTTCTCATAACCCGCGTTCAACAGTTGGTACAGTTACTGAAATCTATGATTTCCTAAGAGTTTTATTTGCTAGAATTGGTGATCCGTATTGTCCAAATGGTCATGGTAAAATTGAAACTTTGACTATAAAACAAATCGTTGACAAAATTTTTAAAAATTTTGTTGATGAAGATAAAATCCAAATTCTTGCCAAATATATAAGAAAACAAAAAGGAACTTTTAAAAAAGAATTTGATAAACTTCGTAATCAAGGTTTCTTAAGATTAAGAATTGATGACAAAATTTATTCTTTAGATGAAGACATTGAACTAAATAAGAATGATTTTCACAACATTGACATCATTATTGATCGTATCATTGGTCATGGTGATAAAGATACACGTTCAAGAATTAATGATGCAGTAGAAACTGCATTGAAAGTTTCCTCTACCCATGAGGTTGTTGTTTTAATTAACGATAAGGAAATTACATACTCTGAAGCTCACGCTTGTAAAGTTTGTGGATTTTCAATTCCCGAAATGGAACCAAGACTATTCTCATTCAACTCACCAATTGGTGCATGTCCTAATTGTAAAGGTTTAGGTGTTACATTTGAACCAGATGAAGAGAAAATGATTCCTCATCCTGAACTTTCCATTCTAGACGGAGGAATTGAATATTACAAAAATACAGCAGGAACAACTAATATTGAGTGACAAATGTTTGAATGCATGCTTAAACACTATAAAATTAGTCCTAATACACCAATTAATAAGTTAACAAGACAACAATTAGACTACATATTGTACGGTTCAGATGAACCAATACATATGAACGTTACTTCTGTTAATGGTTTAAAACGTGAAAATTATGACTATTATGAAGGTGTATTAAACCACATAAAACGTTTGTATTTTGAAACTACAAGTGAAATGGCTAGAACTTTCTATGGAAAGTTCATGTCAGAAAAAGTATGTAAAGTTTGTAAAGGTAAAAGGCTTTCTCCGCAAGCCCTATGTGTTAAAATCAATGGTAAAAGCATTATTGATTTAACAGATATGTCAATTGATGATTTATTAAACTTCTTTCTATGGTTAAAACTAAATGAACAAAAACAGCAAATTGCTTATTTAGCTTTAAAAGAAATTGTTAACCGTTTGACTTTCTTACAAAATGTTGGTTTAGGTTATTTAACATTATCAAGAAATGCCACAACTCTTTCAGGCGGAGAAGCACAAAGAATTAGATTAGCAACACAAATTGGTAGCAATTTAACTGGAGTTCTTTATGTGCTTGATGAACCATCAATTGGTTTGCACCAAAAAGATAATGCTATGTTAATTACAACATTAAAGAAAATGCGTGATTTAGGTAACACTATTTTGGTTGTTGAACATGATGAAGAAACAATGTTAGAATCCGATTATATCGTCGATATCGGTCCTGGAGCTGGAGCAGAAGGTGGAACGCTTGTAGCTTGTGGTACACCACAAGAAATCATAAAGTGCAAACAATCAATTACAGGAAAATATCTTTCTGGTGAACTATCAATTCCTATACCTAAAAAACGTCGAAGTGGTAATGGCCAAAAGATTGTAATTAAAGGAGCACAGGCTAACAATTTAAAAAATATTACAGTAACTTTCCCTTTGGGAAAATTTATTTGTGTAACTGGAGTTAGTGGTAGTGGCAAATCAACACTAGTTTTAGACACACTTGCTGCTAATATAAAAAAGTATTTGTTTAATCCATTTACTAAAGCTGGAAAAATCAAAAGTATTACTGGCATCCAAGATATTGATAAATTAATTATTGTCACTCAAGAACCTATTGGTAGAACACCAAGAAGTAATCCAGCAACTTACATTGGTGTTTTTGATGATATTCGTGAATTATTTGCTTCAGTCCCTGAAGCAAAAGCTAGAGGATACAAAAAAGGAAGATTTTCTTTTAACATCCCTGGTGGAAGATGCGAAAAATGCCAAGGAGACGGAGTAATTAGAATTGCTATGCAATTCTTACCTGATGTTTATGTCAAATGTGATGAGTGTCATGGGAGAAAATATAACGATGAAACTTTGGGTATAAAATATAAAGGAAAATCAATTTATGATGTTTTAGAAATGAGCGTTACTGAGGCATTAGAATTCTTTAAAAATATTCCTAATATTCACCATAAGATTAGTTTATTGAATGATGTGGGTTTAGGTTATTTAAAATTAGGAACAAGTGCTAATGATTTAAGCGGTGGAGAAGCTCAAAGAATAAAACTAGCTAAATTCTTACAAAAGAATAGCACTAATAAGACAATTTTAATTCTTGACGAACCAACCACAGGTCTTCATACTGATGATATCAATAAATTAATTAATGTTTTAAACCGAATTGCTGATCTAGGAACAACAATTATTGTGATTGAACATAACTTAGATCTTATCAAATGTGCTGATTACATTATTGATATGGGCAAGGATGGAGGAAATGCTGGAGGTGAAGTAATTGCTACAGGCACCCCTGAACAACTTTTAGGTTTTACAAACATATCATATACAGCACAATATCTCAAGAAAATTTTGAAAAAATAAATTAAATTCCATAAAAATAATTTATTTTTTTGCTTTGTCATATATTAGTGATTAGTATAAATCTATATATATAATTTATTAATATATGAGAGCAGAAAGAAAAGTTAAAAAATTAGTTATTCCAGCTGCTGGTATGGGTACAAGATTTTTACCAGCTACAAAATCGTTAGCAAAAGAAATGCTACCAATTATTAATGTTCCAGCAATTCATTACATCGTTACTGAAGCACTACAATCTGGAATTGAAGAAATTATTGTTGTTGTTTCTTCTCAAAAAAATTCAATCATTGATTACTTTGATTGTTCTTTTGAACTTGAAACAAGATTAAAAGAGAAAAATAAAGTTGAACTATTGAAAATGGTTCAAGATATTTCAAATATGACTAATGTTGTTTTTATTCGTCAAAAGAAACCGAATGGTTTAGGTGATGCTATTAACTGCACTAGACAAATAGTGGGCGATCAACCATTTGCAGTTATTTTGGGTGATGATTTAGTTTTTGCTAATGGAAAACAAAAACCAGCCATCAAGCAATGTATTGAAGCATACAATAAATATCACTGTACAATTTTAGGTGTTCAAGAAGTGCCAAAGGACAAAACTAATCTTTATGGCATTATTAAGCCGAAAGATAAAAAGATTGGTTCTAAATCTTTTATGATTGAAGACATGATTGAAAAACCTGATGTTGATAAAGCACCAAGTCAATATGCAGCATTAGGAAGATATGTTCTAACTCCTGACATCTTTGATGCATTAGATAAATGTAAACCTGATAAGTCTGGAGAAATCCAACTAACTGATGCTTTAAGAAAAATTACCAAAAAATCAAAAGTTTATGCTTGTAATTTCGAAGGTAAAAGATATGATATCGGTTCTGTAAACGGATATTTACAAGCCACTCTCGATAGAGCTCTTGAAGATGAAAAATTAAAAATAGTTTTAAAAGATTTCGTAAAAGAACATAAAATTTAATGAAAAAAAATTTGGTTAAATGATTATCTCTACCAATAACTTGCAGTTTTGTATTGTATTTTGTTAAAAGATGGGGAAATAGTTATGGACGTTCCAACAAAAGCAATTGTAGATCATTTTAAAATTTTGATTTCTTTTTAACAAACTTTATCAAAATGTAATATGGAGAAAATATGAAATTATCTTTTGATGTAATGGGTTTTGAAAATAAAATATCAGAATCAATAATCGCTGCTAGAAAATTTGTCAAGAAATATCCTGATGTACAAATTATCCTTGTTGGTAATCAACAAGAAATAATTAAAAACATTAAAGAAAATGAATTTGAAATTGTTGATGCAAAAGAAATAATTGCAATGGATGATTCAATAATCACATCGTTAAGAAAAACAGAATCGAGTATGTATAAAGCAATTAAACTAGTTGCTGACAATATAGCTGATGGGGTTTTAAGTGCTGGAAACACTGCTTGTTATGTTACATTAGTTTACTACTTGATTAAGACTATTCCTGGAATTGCTAAACCTGGTTTCATGCCATTTTTACCTGCAACTGGTGGAAATAAATTTTTTGGTATGATTGATGTTGGTGCTAATAAAAATTGTTGTGGTGAAGATTTATATAACTTTGCTAAAATGGCAAACATTTATTTCAAATCAATCCACAATAATTCAAATCCTAAAATTGGAATTATCAACATTGGTACTGAAAAATCTAAAGGATTTGAATATCATCATGATGCTAGTGAATTACTTCAAAATAATCAAAATTTAAACTATGTAGGTTTTGTGGAACCTAGATATCTACTTCAAGGTGTTGTTGATATTGCAGTCTGTGATGGATACACCGGTAATTTAGTTTTAAAATCATTAGAAGGAGGGCTTAAAGCTATTTCAATAGCTTTGAAGAAAAACTATAAAAAGCCTTGAAATTGACTTGGAGCATTATTTTCTATATGTGCAATAAAAGGTGTTAGTAGAACATTTGATTACAAAAATAAAGCTGGAGCAATTGTTTTAGGATTAAATAAGCCCGCTGTAAAAACACACGGTTCTGCTGACAAAGAACAATTCTTTTCTGCTTTGAATCTATTGTACAGCATTATCAAGAATGATGTAACTGCAAAAATTAAGAAGAATTTTAACAATGGAAAATAACAATCGATCATTAATTGAACTATTCAAAAAATTGAAAATAACTCCTAATAGTTATTTTCTATATCTTGAAGCTTTAACTCATTCCTCTTATCATAATGACAATCATCTTGATTATGATTATGAAAGATTAGAATTTTTAGGTGATCAAGTTATATCTTTTGTTGTATGTGAATATTTATACAACAAAAACCCAAAATTGAGTGTTGGAAAAATGTCTAAAGATAAAATTGTTATTGTACAAGCCAAATCAGAAGTTATAGCAGCTAATAAATTAAACCTTTCCAAGTATATTAGAATTGGCAAGTCAATAAATAATAAAGACTCCTCATATAATGAAAAAATTTTGGAAGATGTTTATGAAGCTTTGATGGGTGCAATATATTTAGATTTAGGTTATAGCACAGCTAAACATGTTGTTTATGAAACATTAATTAAGGGGTATGAACAAAATATATTGGTAAATTTAGTTGATTTTAAAACTAAATTTCAGGAAATGATGATGAAATATGGCAAGCATGAAATTCAGTATCGTCTTGTCAATAACAAACCAAATAATTATCGTGTTGAGCTTTGATGTAACAACATCAAATATGGTAGTGGTAATGGTGTAAAAATTAAAGAAGCTGAACAAAATGCAGCACGTGAAGCGTGCCAAAAATTTATCGGTTTAATTAAACTTGATAAATAGTTTATATAATAAGTAGGAAGTAAAATAAGTATGATATTTTTGAATAAAATAATAATTAACGGTTTTAAATCATTTGCTACAAAAACAATTATTGATTTTAAACATAACATGTCTGGTGTAGTTGGACCAAATGGTAGTGGAAAGTCTAACATTATTGACGCTATTAAATGGGTGCTTGGAGAAAAATCTAATAAAGCGCTTCGTTCTAAAATTGGAGAAGATGTAATCTTCCACGGTTCTAAAGAACACAACCCAGCTAAAATGGCTGAAATTACTCTTGAATTTGATAATTCAAATCGTGCTTTACATTATGATAATAATACAGTTTCAATTACCAGAAAACTTAAAAAAGGTGAAGGTATTAATGAATATTTCATTAATGATGAACCTTGTCGTTTAAAGGATATTCAAGATATCTTTCTAGACACTGGTTTATCTAAAGGTTCTTTGGGAATTATCTCTCAAGGTACAGTTCAATGATTTGTTGATGCTAAACCTGAAGAACGTAGAACAATTTTTGAGGATGCTGCGGGTATTGGTCTTTACACAAAGAAAAGAGAAGATGCAACAAAAGAACTTGAAAAAACTCAAGAAAATTTAAACCGTATTATTGATATAAATAATGAGTTAGATTCAACTTTAAGAAAAATTAAAAAGCAAGCAGAAAAAGCGAAAATCTATGAAGAAAAAACTAAAACTTTAAAAGAATTAGACTTAACCATAATGGTTAAAGATTTAAAATATTTTACTGAACGACTAAGTATTATCCAAAATGACGTGATAACAGCTAAAGATAAACTCCAACAATTTGAACCTAGTTTAAAAGAACTTAATCAATCAATTAGTTTTGAAAGGGAAAAACAAGATACAGCAGATCGTAATGTAGAAAGACTATCTAATGAATTAACTAAACTTGTTGAAGAAATCAACAAACTTGAAATTCGTAAGTCCTCATTACATTCTCAATTTCAACTTGATTTAGGAAGCGATAATTTAGATAAAAAAATTGAAGCATTCCAAAATCTTATTTCATCTACAAAATTTACTATTGATGATGCAAAAAACAATATTCAAAAATTACAAGACAATATTACAACTTATGGTGAAATTATTACTAGTTTAACACAAAAACGAAATCAACTAAATACCCAAACAAATGAGCAATCAAATAAATTGATAGAAACTAGAACCAAAATTAAACAATTGGTTGAAATGTTAGATTCTAACGCTAACGTTGAAAGTGGTGTAAAGGCAATTATTGAAAATAAATTAGCTTTAACTGGTATATGCGGTATTGTCAAAGACTTTATTAATGTTGAACAAGATTACCAAACAGCAATAGTTACTGCTTTAGGAAAGCACATGCAAAACATTATTGTTGAAAAAAATATTGATGCTGAGCATGCTGTAGACTTCTTGAAGGCTAATAGAGCTGGAAAAGCAACATTCTTACCACTTGATACTATCCGTGCTAAAGGTTTAAGACCTGAACACGAAGAAATTTTGCAAAATCGTGAAGGTTATTGCGGCATTGCTTGTGATTTAATTAAATATGATCCACAATATGATAGTGCTATTCGCTTTTTATTAGGAAACATTATTATTGCCGATAATTTGAATAATGCATTTAATTTGTCAAAATTAACTTACCAATTATATAAAGTCATCACATTAGATGGAGAACTAATCTCCCCTGGTGGAAGCATTACAGGTGGCTACATCAATAAAAACAATTTATTGAATCAACTTGACTCAAAGAAAACACTTGATGAACTAAATAAGTCGTACCCACTTATTAACGACAAGTTCTTAGAACTAAGAAACGAACTTGAAAAAACAATTGCTGATTTGAATGAAATTTCTTCAAAACAAAGCGAGAAGAAAATTTTGCTTTCTCGTTATGAAGAAATTTTAAGAACCAATGAAAATCTTTTATTGAAGTATGAAAGTGATTACCAACAATTAGCTAAAACAAATGGTATTGAACAAAAAGAAAAATTAAAATGAGATGAAAATACTATTGACGTTGAATTAGCAAAATTAATCAATAAAAAGAACAAAGTTTACGAAGACTTAAATGTTAATCGTAATTCAAAAGCGATTTATAAATCACAACTTCTAGATACGGAAGCTAAACTTAATCAAGTTAGATTCCAGGTTGATGAAGCTAGAGATGTTGTTGCTAAACATCAAGCTGAAAAGGTTAGGTGTGAATCAATCATTGAGAATGCGCGTAATAAAATTAACCAAACTTACCATATGACTGTTGAGTTCGCAATGGAAAACTATGTTAATGAATTACCAATGAGTGATCAACAAGCAAGAGATGCAATTGCAAAATTGCAAGATGAAATCACTCGTTTAGGTCCTATTAACATGGAAGCTTTAAATGATTTACAATCTATTCAAGCTCGTTATGATGAAATGTCAAAGCAACAAAAAGAGATTGAGACTGCTAAAGAACATATTGAAGAAGTCATCCGCAATCTTGACATCAAAGTAAGAAAAGATTTCGATGATACAATCAATAAAGTTAATGAAACATTGCCAGAAGTTTTCAAATATCTTTTAGGTGGTGGAACTTGTCATGTTGAATATACAGATCCTGAAAATATTCTAACTTCAGGAATTGAAGTTATTGTTGCACCTTATGGTAAAAACATAACAAGATTATCTTTACTTTCAGGTGGAGAAAAATCATTAGTTGCGCTTTCAATTCTATTCTCAATTTTAAAAATTAAAAATTTCCCATTGGTAATTTTAGATGAAGCAGAATCAGCTCTTGACCCTGCTAACGTTGAAAGATTTGCTAATATGATTCAATTAGCAAGTGATAGTACTCAATTCTTAGTAATTACTCACCGTCCAGGTACAATGGAAAAATGTGATATTTTATTTGGTGCTACAATGCAACAAAAAGGTGTTACAAGTATTTATCAAGTTGAATTGTCACAAGCACAAAATGAATTTGGCAATGACAAAACCGGAGAAACTAACTAATGGGTTTTTGATCTAAATTAAAAAATTTATTCACTAAGAAAAAAAATAAAGTAGCTAAACAAATTGAAGAAAAAAACGCTGAAAGCAGTGTTATTGTTCAAGAAAAATTTGATGCTGGTTTAAAAAAATCCCGAGATTCTTTAACTAATTCAATTAACAATATTGCACGTAAATATCAAAGAATAGATGATGCAATGTTAGAAGAGATTGAAGAAGCTCTTTTATTGTTTGATATTGGTCCTAAATCAACACAAAAAATTATGGACTCAATTATCGATGAAATTAAATATCAAAGAGTTGAAGATCCAAATATAATCAAAGAAATCATCATTGACAAGTTGTTTGTCTACTATATCCAGAACACAAATATTGATTTTTCAATTAATGTAAAAGAAAATACAACTAATGTAATTTTGGTTACGGGTGCTAATGGAGTTGGAAAAACTACTTCAATTGCTAAACTCGCTTATCTTTATAAACAAAAAGGATATAAAGTTTCTTTGGTTGCTGCAGATACATTTAGAGCTGGAGCAATACAACAGCTTAAAATTTGAGCTGAAAAGATTGGTGTACCAATCTTTACACCAATTAAAGAAAATCGAGATCCTGCAAGTGTTATCTATACTGGTGTAAGTAATGCAAAAGAAAATGGTGTTGATATTGTTATTTGTGATACTTCAGGTAGATTACAGAACAAAACAAATTTAATGAATGAATTGAAAAAGATTGAAAATGTTATTAAAAAATTTGATCCAACTCAACCTTGCGAATCACTTCTAGTAATTGATGCAACTACAGGCCAAAGTGGCATTAATCAAGCTAAAGCTTTTAATGAAGTTACAAAGTTAACTGGTATTATATTAACCAAAATGGATAGTACATCTAAAGGTGGTATAGTTTTAGCAATTAAAGATGCTTTTAATTTACCAGTTAAATTTATTGGTCTTGGCGAATCATTAGATGATTTAAGAGAATTTGATCTTGAATCTTTTATTCAAAGTTTGACAAACTCAATTGATTTATAAATTTCATAATAAAAAATCCTTTGCCATTAAATCGGTTTAGGATTTTTTATTTTGACTTATAGTTAGTTATTAGAATGGTTGTACTTATCAGCCTGATGGGAAACCAAAGTCTTGTGCGGAATCGCTACCTTCGTAATAGAATGTACCAGTTTGAGACACACCATCTACTCATAATTAGAATTCATCATATTCTGTTCACGGAGATTCGGTATAATCAAATTTAACAGATGTTAAAGAATTGCAATCAGATAACATAAATCTACAGCATTGTGGTACTAAACCTATTGCTTTAATATAAGAACAATATTATCACTTCATTCATTTTTTCTAATATGAAGTTAGATATATAGTTTTGAAAATGTTAAACAAAAAAAATGAAATGCTAATCTACATTTTAAATCTATTATAGTAGATCACTATTTGGGTCTTCTTTGTTAATTTCAGATTCTATTTCGTCACGATATTGCTCAATGTATTCTTTTTCTTTTTGCTTTTTTCGCGCTTCTTTTTCAAGCAATCTTTGTTTTTCTCTAAGTTCTTTACGTTGAGCTCTTTCTCTTCCATAGTTTTCCTTAGCTTCCAATTTTAATTTTCTTTGTTTATCTAATTTATCTCTAACAATTGGTTCAACTATTTTTTTGTAGTATTCATCTTCGCTCATATTTTCATGTTTTGCATGAACAAGATTAATTACTTTTTTAAAGAAAATAATAGCTGAACATATTGCTAATCCAATATTGGATACTAACATACCCATTCCTGATGCTAAGTTAAAATAAAAGTCATAAAAGTCACTACCACCAACTTCACTATATCCAATCATCAAAAATATGGCAACTACAATTCACAAAAGACAACCTAGTGTTGTAAATAAAAACATTCAAACAGACATTGAACGCGTATCATTAAATCTAACAACTTTGATTACTCCTGGTAGATAACAACAAATAGCAATAACCGCTCCTACCATACTTAAATAAAACGCTACTTCTAAAAAAATATTAGTCATTTTAACCTCTTACATATACAAAAATTATACCAATTATTCAACTTTAGTTAAATGTATAATAAAAGCAATATGTCTATATTTAACAAAACGCAAAATGGTCAAGTATCATTTGATATTAGACAACAAATGAATACAAAGCAAAACTCAATTTTGACAATGTCATTTGTTAAAGCTGGATTAGGTTTTCTAATTATTGGAGTATTATCGTTCTTATTTGGACTTATTTGATATTACTCATTCATGAACAACTTAAAACCTGATTTTGCAAATGTATTGGTAGTCACAGTATTCTCTATTGCATTTGCTTTAATTATCATTTCATCATTCGTATCGATGATTTGATCTATAAAGATATTTGAACGATCAATGGGATTTAATATCACTGTTTGGATAATATTTATATTGGGTCAATCTTTAGGTTTCTCATTGATTATTTTCCTATTTGGAGCATATCTAATGCTTGTTGCATTTGGTATTGGAGCCTTTGCTTGCTTCTTATTATCACTAATTGGATATTTCATCAGTAATAAAACTGCATACACATTACAAAAAATTGAATATGTCCTTTCTTTCGTTTGCATGGGATTATTCTTCATTTTCATGATAGTTACTATTTGTTTTGCTGTCTTAGGAAATAGCATAACTTTCTTCAATGTTTATGTCTGAATTTACTTTGTTGTATTTACTATGTTTATGCTTTTAATGGTTATATCAATCATTAGACTTATAAACCAAATTAAAAACTGCAGTCAATTTGCAGAAATTACTGATGCAAGCAGTACCAGAATATCACATCAATTATCATGATTATTTGGATATATCCTACTATCACAATTCATTGAAATTATATGATACATTGTTTATATCTTAATTCTTATTCGTGGATTTAGAAGAGTATAGAGTATCTATCAATGACAAGACTTTTTGGAACTAAAGCATTGTTAGATCAAATCAAATTTGATAAAGAACATATCTCTGTTGTTCATCTTTTTAAAGATAACAAAAAATTAATCAATGAATTAAAGTTTAACAATATCAAAATCAAGATTCATCATGATAAAAACTGATTTAAACAATTTGACAAGAATTTAAACCACCAATTTGTTGTAACAGAAATTCAAAATAATAACAAAGTCAAAACTTTAGAGTCATTTTTAGAAAACAACAAGACTAAAACTAAATCTATCATTTTAATTGTTGACTCAATTCAAGACCCACATAATTTCGGTTCTATTTTGAGAACTTGTGATGCTTTTGGTGTTGATGCAGTAATTTATAAAAGTGATAACCAAGTCCAAATTAATGATTTTGTTTCTAAAACCAGTATGGGAGCAATCAATACTTTAAATATTTTTAAAGTAGTTAATCTTTCAAGAGCAATAGAACTATTAAAAAAATATGGTTACTGAATTTATGCTTCAATGTTAGATAAAAAATCTCAAAGTAATAATGAGGTGGATTATAGTGATAAATCTGTAATTATTATTGGTAATGAACAATCTGGAATCAACAAACTAATAGCTAAAAATAGTGATCAATCAATAATAATCAAAATGTATGGAAAATTACAATCACTAAATGTTGCTGTTGCTACAGGAATTTTGTTATATGAAGCAAGAAATAAAATCTTCAAAAACAAAAAATAATTCATTGCCATTAATCATTGGTTGTTTTGATGTTATCCATAAACAACACAAAAAATTATTTGACAAAGTCAAACCAAATAGTTTTAATGTTCTTTTAATTATAAATTCCCCAAACAAAGGAGAATATGTTCATCCATTGGATTTAAGAATTAACATTATCCAACAATTACAACCAAACACCATTTATATTTTTGATGTCAATAAAAATAATGTTTCAGCTGAACATTTTATACAAAACTACTTGATACCAATTAACCCAAGTAAAATAATTATTGGTAGTGATTTTAAATTTGGTAAAAATTTAAAAGGCAATAATAAAATGTTAGAAAAGCATTTTACAGTTGATGTTATAAAATACAATAATAAGTATCAAACTAAAAAGATTAAATCAATGTACAAAAATGGTTTAGTATGAGAAGCCAATCAACTTCTATATTGACCAATTTTAATTAAAGAAAAAGTAATAAAATGTAAACAAGAAGGAAGAAAACTTGGTTTCCCAACTTTAAACATTTTCTTAAAAGACAAGAAACAAATACAATTTAAAGAAGGTGTTTATGTTAGTTTATGTGTTTTAAATAACATCATCTTTAATTCTGTAACTTGTATTTTTAAACCGACTGTTAAAAATGGACAATTAATTGAAACTAATATCATTGTTGATTATCCAAAAGGATGCAATGCTTATGGTAAAGAAATTAAAGTTATGTTAATTTCTTATCTAACACCTTTTATTAAATTTAAACATAGAAATGATTTAAAAAAATACATTTCTGATAATGTTAAATTAACTAAAAAATATTTCGGAATTTAATCCTTAGCTTTCATTATTGTTTGATAAACTTGTTGAACATCATTGACGAAGATATTTTTGCATCTAGTGCCTTTTCATCCTTCATCTTTGCCATATTTTGGAATAACATGCATGTGAACATGCATTACTACCTGTTGAGCTATTTTTCCTTCATTACATAGATAATTAAAACCTCAAGGTTTTAATTTTGAATTAGCAATTTTATTTGCAACTGTATGACATAATTCAACCATTGCTTGTAAAACATCAACTGGTGTTTCACTAAAACAACGATAATGTTTCTTACTGATGACAACTGTATGTCCATCAGAAGCTGGATTAACATCCATAAAAGCTAACGCTTTTTCGTTTTCAGCAACTATTTTTGCTGGAACTTCTTTTTTTACAATTCCACAAAATACACAATCCATAGCAAATATATTATATAATGTATAGTATAAATAAAACACAAGGAGACAAATAATATGGCAAAAACACCAATTAAATTACAAACTTCAGGTGACGACATTAGAAAAATGACTGAAGAGCAATGAAAAGAATATAGATTAAAATCTTGACTTCGTAAACGTGAATACTACAACCAAGACATCCCTAACTACTATCTGCCAAATAAAGATAGCTATGCAAAATATCTTGACAACGTTCAAAAACGTATCGAGAGAAGAGAAAACAAACAACAATAATATTCTTTCTATACAAAATAATTTAGCATAATTGCTAAATCTTTGTTTATGTTCCTAATGGGTTACCATTAGGATTTTTTATTAAAATAATGTTTTTCAATAAGTTCTAACGTGTTATCAGCATTTTCATGTACTAACATCTTAGCAATTACTTTTGAATAATTACGATCAATATTGTAAGTTTTTTGATAGTAATCTTTCATGATTTCATCATATTTATCAAGTTCGGGTCTTACTTGATTAATATCATATTTTTCATCATAAACTTTGTTATGTTTAGGAATTTGTACAGCTGGTTTGTCAATCTTACCAATTGCAATAGCAATAGTTGGAATACATTTACCTTTAATGTTAAGTAATTCAATAACTTTATCTGCATTAGGTCTAACTAAACCTAAATAGCAAGTTCCTAAACCAAGACTAACTGCGGCATCAACTAATTGTGTAGCTGAAATAATGGCATCAGTAAATGAAATTAAATAATTGTGTAATTTATCAACTATTACATTTTTAAGATCTTGTTTCTTAATAATTTCATTAATGAAATTAAAATCAGCGTTAAATAAAACAATAAGTGGTGCTTCTTTTACATGTTCTTGTTTTAAATTACATTCTGATAAAACATCTTTTGTTTTTTGATCAGTAATAAAGATAGCGCTAAAATCTTGATAGTTTTTTCAAGTAGGTGAAGCATTAACAACTTGTTTTAGCTTGCTAATTGTTTCATCATTTAGTTTTTCTTTTTTGAAGCTTCTTACTGAAGCACGTTTTAATAAATTTTCAATCATAGTTCGCCTTTATTTTTTGAAATTCGTTTTAATGAAACATTTTAACTTATCATTGCCAATGACTTTTTCGATTTTTGTTATTGATTCAAGAATATTTTTTTTGTTTGATGCTCCTAATGGTAAAGTATCAAAATTCAAACCATCAAATTCATTTAATTTGTTTACTAATTTCTTAATCATCATTAGAAACTCATATCGTGCAATAATGCTTGCAGCTGCAATAGCAATATATTTGGACTCTGATTTTGTTTCAAAATGGTCCACTTTATTTAATGAATTATATTCAATGCCTAACTTCTTCAAGTATTTGATGTAGTTTTCTTCGCTACAATATTCATCCATATAAACCAAAACATCATTACCTATTAATTCTCTTAGTTTAATAATGCAATAGTTATGTCCATAAGTTTTAATAACATGTGTATTTTTATATTGTTCATATAGTTTGTTGTATTCTTTTGGTGAAATAACTTTAGTTACATAAGAACAATTTTTCTTAATTTTTGGAGTTAACGAGATAATTTGTTCATCTGTTAGTTTTTTAGAATCATCAACATTCAATGTAGCTAATTTTTTAATTGCTGTTTGATCAACATAAACACTGCAACATACTATACCACCAAAATAGTCACCAACACCTACCTCATCACAACCAATATAAGATATAATGTCAATTAATTTTGCTTCTTTTGGTTTTTCATATTTAATGTATGGGAGTGATAATTCAATACATAAGCCAACAATATTCTTACCTTGAATAACAATTTTGTCATTATTGTAGATTGTAATACTGTTGTTATTTAATTCGTATTGATCGAAAAAATCATTAGTTTGTTTCAAACTAGCATTTGATTTTTTTAAATATTCTAGAACCCTTTCAAGATCAAGTTTGGTTAACTGATTAGAATATAAAGTTTTGTTATATTTTTGTTTCATTATAGATATGAAAATTATAGATTATTTTATTGTCAGTTAGTAATAAAATATCGAAGAAAATTATTTTAATCTATTAAATTAAATATTTATAATCAATTACAAATTACGATTTATGAATTTCAATTTTGACCAAAAATTAGAGGAAATATTAAATAAAAAATTTAAATCAAAAATCCACAGTGGATATGACCCTGAAGATGTTGATCTTTTTTTTGACGATGTAATTAGTTACATTAGCAAAGTTAATGAATACAGAAAATCTATGGATGGTATTGTTAAAAACTATGAAGCAAAAATCAACAAGTTAAAATCAGATGTCATTGAAAAAGATAAAATGATTAATACACTTCAAAGCAAAGTTGATGGACTTGTAAAAGAAGGCTATGGTAACGCTTACCTTATGAACCGTATTTCCAAAATTGAAAGTCAGGTCAATAAAAACAATCCTAATAATCAAAAAAATGATGAAGATAAAAAGTAAAAATTTACTTTTTAATAGACTTTAAGTAACCTTTCTTTTTTAATCATCTAACTTTCTCGTTTATAATGTCAGGTGAATAATGGTTACGGATGTAAATTACTGTCCAACCAAAAATGATAATACTTGAAATAAAAACGACAATCACTGGATTTCACAAGAATAATTCGACATTTCCATTTGCTAAACAAATACCAAACATTATGAATGTAATTGGAATGTTACATACAATTCCTTGCATCAATGCACAAATTGAAGCATTTAATGACTTGCCAGTAGCTTGAAAAACAACCTGTCCACCTACAGTAAATGCATAAACTGGCATTTGAAGTGTAGCAATCATTAGCATCATTTGAGCAATTGAATTGTTAGAAATTTGGAAAATTAATAACATATATTTATTCAGCGCACAACCAACTATAGCAAAAATTAAAGTTCCATATATTAAACTGATAATCATAGCGATTCAATATGTTAAACGGAAACGTTTATAATTTTCAGCTCCATACAAATACGAACACATAATTCGTGAACCTTGAATTGTTCCTAACATTACGGGAAAGAATAGATTGTAAATTGGATTTACAGCACCATAAAAATTAGTGTAATCATTTGCTGTAACACCACCTGAACCAATTGCTGGAATTAATAATGTTGACAAAACAAACACTTGAAATCAAACAGCAATTCCCATTGACAAGTTTCTTAAAAAAGAAGGTAAACCAATTGAAATAATGTTTCAAGTTAATTTTCAGTTTCAATTATATCCTCAAATTTTCAATGCGGAGTATACTAATGCAGTTTCATTTCGCTTATTCATCAAATATATTTGAAAAAAGTATCAACTACAGTTAAGCATCCATCCGATTAGAGTAGCTATTGCACCACCAATCATCGCCATTCGTGCATAGTATATGAAGACGAAATCAAGAAGCAAGTTGAGAAGGTTGGAAACTACAGCTGCTATAACTACCATCTTTTGTTTACCTTCTGAGATAATTAGAAGCGAAAGGTAAGCACTAAACATTGATAACATCGCTCCACCAATAATTATGTATGAGTAATTACAAGAGTAAGACATAATCATGTCATTTGCTTTAGTATATACATGTTCAATTAATGGATAAACTTCATCAAAATTTAATCCTGCTCTTTGACAAGCTTGTTTAATTGAACTCGAAGCATTAGTAAGTTGTTTTAAAGGGTCACCATTTTCTAATTGCACTAATAACTGACAAACAGAAAATAAAAAAATCATAGTTATTACACTGACGATAATGTTACAATAAAAACCAATAGATCAAACTTTTTGAGCACCTTTGGTGTTCAATTTTCCGTTCATTTTTGAAAAATTGGTGGAAGTACCATTTGCTACAAGTAAAGTCGCGGCATTAATCAATACTGTAATTGGTGCACTATTGGCAACTGCATTTCGTATGATTAATTGCGAATTATATAGTGTTAGATTCAGGCCGATTCCTGTACCATTTAACTTTGTGATATATTCTAAAAACTTTTGATAATCAGGGCCAACTAAATTTTCAAATGGTTTAAAATTTGGGATTAAGTTTGCCATAATAATTTGATCACTAAAAATGTAAAGTGAAGTCATCAAAGCAATAATCATCGAAGGTAAAGAAATAATTAAAACTGATTTAATAATTGGCGAATTAATAAACAGTTTCTTTTGTCTTTCTTGAGTTTTAATCACAAATTGTTGACCAGCAGTTAAATAACCATCACCAGCAATTTTTATACCTTGTTCTTTACCCATCTCAAGTTCTTTGCTTATCCCAAAAATTATATATAAATAAATTTAATTTGTTATATTGTAGGTAAAAATATTGCATTTCTATAAAACTCAAATATGTTTTATATTTATTCATTGCTGTGCGAGAAAGACTTTTTTAAAAATTGGACATTTTATATATATAATTATTAAAAATTGCTTAAAACGAAAGGAAAATTATGGCAGAGAAAACAAAATTTGATCGAAGCAAACCACATGTTAACATTGGAACCATTGGTCATATCGATCATGGAAAAACAACATTAACAGCTGCAATTTGTACATACTTATCAAAGCATGCAGACAAAGGTAGCGCAGAGGCTAGAGACTATTCATCAATCGATAGTGCTCCAGAAGAAAAAGAACGTGGTATTACAATTAATACTGCACACGTAGAATATTCAACAAATGCACGTCACTACGCACACGTAGACTGTCCAGGACACGCTGACTATATTAAGAACATGATTACAGGTGCTGCACAAATGGATGGAGCAATTTTAGTAGTTGCTGCAACTGATGGTGTAATGCCTCAAACTCGTGAACACATCCTATTAGCTAAACAAGTAGGAGTTCCTCGTATTGTTATATTCATGAACAAATGTGATATGGCAAATGACCCTGAACTTCAAGAATTAGTTGAAATGGAAATTCGTGACTTATTGAATAAGTATGAATTTGATGGAAATAATTCACCAGTAATTCGTGGTAGTGCATTGGGTGCTCTTAAAGGTGAAGCTCAATGAGAAGAATCAATTGCTAAGTTATTAGATGCAGTTGATACATGAATTCCAACTCCAGTTCACGATTTAGACAAACCATTCTTATTACCAATCGAAGATATTTTCACAATTTCTGGTCGTGGTACAGTAGTAACTGGTCGTGTTGAACGTGGACAAATTAAATTAAACGATGAAGTTGAAATTGTTGGTTTAAGACCAACTACAAAATCTGTAGTTACAGGACTAGAAATGTTCCATAAAATGCTAGATTACGCTGAAGCTGGAGATAACGCAGGTGTATTACTTCGTGGTATTGACCGTGAAAATGTTCAACGTGGTCAAGTATTAGCTAAACCAGGTTCAATTAAACCTTACAAGAAATTCCTTGCACAAATCTATGTACTTAAAAAAGAAGAAGGTGGACGTCACACTCCATTCTTAAATGGATACCGTCCTCAATTCTACTTCCGTACTACTGATGTTACTGGATCAATCACTTTAAAACAAGGTGTTGAAATGGTAATGCCTGGAGATAACACTGAAATTAATGTTGAATTAATAGCTCCAATTGCTATTGAAAAAGGTTCTAAATTCTCAGTTCGTGAAGGTGGCCACACTGTTGGTGCTGGATCTGTAATTGAAATTATTGAATAGTACTTTCGCTTAAAAACAATATATGCATATAAGCCATCCTTTTGGATGGTTTTTTGTTTCATAAAAATTTAAGTACTCATTT
>CADAXN010000003.1 GCA_902791895.1 uncultured Ureaplasma sp. | reverse complement strand
ATTTTTGCATTAATTTAATTTCTTCAGGAGTCTTAACAATTCTTAAAAAATCAGTATCAATGCTGATAAATTTACAACCTTTTAAAGCATTAGCAATTGACTTAGACTGTTTTAATGTTAAATAATCATTTTCAAGAATTAAAGATTTAATCTTAAGTTGTTTAATTAGTTTGTTTAACACATTAAGATTAGTTGTTGAAGATGGTTTAACTAGATTAATTTCTTTAGGAAATTTGATATTCTTACAATAGTTGTAATAACGCGAGTCTGCAATTAAATATGTAGACTTTTTAGTTACTAAACACAATCCTTCTGATGTTTTTATTCCAGAAATTCAAAATCGATTGACTTCGCTTACAAATAAAAAAGCATCAAAATCTAACATTTTCAATGTGTTACAAACACATTTATGTTTAATCTTGTAAGATTCTTCACACATTTTACTTAGCTTTTGTTTCTTTGTGAATAGTTGTTTTACGACAAAATTTACAATATTTCTTTTGTTGTAATTTTTCTGTAGTTGTTTTTGGATTTCTTCTTGTTAAATAGTTAATGTGATGACATTCACTACATTCAAGTCTTACATTTTTCTTATCAGCCATAATAATTAATTCCTTTTTACAAATGTCTATATATTATATTAAATAATTAATAACATTAATAATCATAGCTATAAATAAATCAAAAAATTTTGAATAAAATATATAACTCCTTTCTTTGAAAGGAATATATGTATGTTAAATAAAATTAATTGGTTTTATTGCTGTAATAGTAAGTAGTTTAGTTGTTGCAAATTTGCCTGCTGTTAATACATCACAAACTATTAGACATAATCAACAATTATCTCATGTAGGTGGAAGTAATAGATTAGAAGTTTCTATAGAAAATTCTGGTAGTTTTCCTTTACGTTTTGCTCTTTCAGCTAATGGTGCTTGCTTATTTGAAGTGGGCGAACCTTACAATCCTATTATAGTAGTTTTTGTTTCACAAACAGTTGATAAAATTGGAGAAAATAATGTTGTAGAATCATCTATTAAAAAATTTTTGACAATTTTTTCATATTGTTTTGTATTATATAATTTTGTTATTATGAAAAAAATTGAAATTAGTGATGAATTATACTCAAAGATCGAAGAAGTATATGCTGAAATTAAAAGGAATAAAGATAAAATTCCACCAGTAGTATATGCGAAATATGGAAATTCATTCGATAGTTTTGTTGAACACATTTTAAATGATTTTATTGAAAGTGCTAAGCGTACACAACGCTTTCAAAAAACTTTCAATGATATGATGAAAGATTTTGATGTTTCCAAACTACAAGACGAATTATCTTCGCTTTCTTCTTTATTTGGTCTTGATAAAGAAAAACAAAAAGACAAAGAAGAAAACAAATCATCTGATCCTGAAAAAACAAAAAATTAATTCAAATTTATAAATTTAGTATTTTAACTTCTAGTTATAAAATGATAACCGAGTTATTTTATTTCTAGTTTTGAATCACAGCGTAGAAATCTAAAACTTTAATTTAAATAAAAAACCTAACACATAGATTGTGTTAGGAATTTTTTTATGGCGCGCTTGGGGGGATTCGAACCCTCGACCACACGCTTAGAAGGCGTGTGCTCTATCCATACTGAGCTACAAGCGCACTACTTACATTATAGATTATTTATCGAGTTTAAAACATTATCTATTTGTAAATTAAACATTGCTATTCAAATATTCGCTTTTTAGAACAAAGTTAATAAATAATAAAAATGTTAACTATATCTATGTTATTTGAAAACCAACTAACATTTTTATCGACAGCATCTTCTGGTAATACAGTGGTAGTTAAAGTATCAGATTTACCAACTTCTAATGAGGCTTTGTCTCTGCTTATTATGACACTAGTCACATGAACAATGCTTGGAGTAACAGTAACGTGACAAGTAGCATATGCTTTTGAATTGTCCACTGATGTAACAGTAATAGTTGTTTCACCTACTGCCACTGCAGTAACTTTTCCATCTTCAACAGTAGCAACAGTTTCATTATCTGAAGTTTAAGTTACAGATGGAACAGTAGCATTATTAGGATATACATTATAATTTAATGTTCTAGTGCGATCTTTTAATACAACTGATATATCTTTATCAAATTCAAAACTTGCTACATGAATAACAGCACTATTACAGTTTGTTGAAACAACTGCAATTGTGGCAATTGAAGCTATTCCCAAACGAAGGACCAATAACATCGTAAATAATTTGGATTTTTTAATAAACTATCTTTACTAATATTTTACGTCTTTATGATTACATTAATATAAAAAATATAATAAATCATATGAACAATTTGAATATTTTGTTTTGATTTACACAATTTTGAATTTGGGCGTCATCACTATCTTCAGTAGTAATTATGATTCCGCAAGTAGTAAATCTTCATAAAAATAAATATGCTGATAATTCATCAATTTGAACATATTGGATTTACATGTTATGTAATTTATTTTGAACAGCTTATCAAGCACTATTTATTATTTATGCAAATCTGGACCCAGATCAGCACCTTACTATTGGAATGTATATTATTCTTTACATCCAATTAGCTAGTGATATTTTTTCAACGTCAGTAGGTATATACTTGATTATTATAAAATCTTATTATTTACATAAGATTAAAACAAACAAAGAACTACAAAGAAGATATTCAAATGTTAAAAAAATTAAAGCAAATATTGAATACTTGGAGAAAAATATTCATTACATTGACAAACAATTTGTTGACTTATATCAGTTTGATAAAGAACTTTGTGAAAAATATATTAAAGTTCCAAAGAAAACAAGATTAACAAAATATGACTACTTTTTAAAAGAATTAAGACATGACAATAAAGTAGAAATTTTAATTAAATTATCTAAAAAGCTCTTTAAAGATATGATTAAATCCAAAATTATTAATTTGTATGAGGAAGTTGACAAACTAAATGATTTATTCATTGTTGAATATCAAAAATCATATATAGATAATTTTCAAAAATTAGTAAATAATATCAATAATAAACAAAAAGACAACTTTAATTTGGCAAAGCTGTCTTATACAAAGAAATTAAGAATTAGTTTTGTTATTGTTTATAATTTACAAAGCAAGAACTAAATATTAGCAAGTTTTTTAAGTTCGGATAAGTTTTCTTTCAATTCAGTTTGAATTAAATTGTAAGCAACTGTGTTATTTGATTTTTGTTTTAAAATCTGGTCAATTTTTTCTTGGCGTGTTTTAAAAATATCTTCATTAGCTTTGTCGCTGAAACAAAAGAAATCAGTGAAAATATTTAATTCATTTTCATTAAATTGAAATACACCTTTATTAACAATTGTTTTTACACGATTGTTCTTTTGATCACGAATATAACAGATGCTTGTATTTAATGTTCCAATAACTGGAGCATGGTCAGCTAAAAGTGCATAGTATCCTGTTGAGGAACAAAGTTCCGTTTGAAGAACATCATCTTCAAATAAGATACCTGTTGTTGTGTTGACTTTTAAATGAAATGTTTTAGCTGACATTATTTTTTCTTAGCCCTTTCATAAACCTCATCAATAGTTGACGCATACAAGAAGTATTGTTCTGAAATATCATCACATTTACCATCAATGATTTCTTTGAATGATTTAATTGTGTCAGATATTTTAACATATGCTCCTTTATATCCACTGAATTTTTCAGCAACAAAGAAAGGTTGGGATAAAAAGTTACGAATTTTACGAGCGCGGTTAACGATAATTTTATCTTTTTCACTTAATTCATCAATTCCTAAAATTGAAATGATATCTTGTAATTCTTCAAATTTTTGAAGAATTTCTTGAACAGCTCTAGCTACTTTATAATGCTCAATACCAACAACATTTGGATCTAGCAATCTAGAACTTGAATCAAGTGGGTTGATTGCTGGATATATACCTAAAGATGCAATTTTACGATCCAATACTGTTTTTGCATCCAAGTGAGTAAATGTTGCTGCTGGAGCTGGGTCAGTTAAATCATCAGCAGGAACATATATAGCTTGAACAGAAGTAATTGAACCGTTTTTAGTTGATGTAATACGTTCTTGTAATTGCCCCATTTCATAATCAAGTGTTGGTTGGTATCCAGCGGCAGAAGGCATACGACCTAGTAACGCTGAAACTTCACTACCAGCTTGGGTGAAACGATAAATGTTATCAATAAATAATAAAACATCTTGATGTTTTTTATCACGGAAATATTCAGCCATGGTTAATGCTGTTAATCCCACACGCATTCTTGCACCTGGCGGTTCATTCATTTGACCAAAAACTAATGCTGTTTTATTAATAACTCCACCAGCTACCATTTCATGGTACAAATCATTTCCTTCACGTGTTCTTTCGCCTACACCTGCAAAAACACTTAAACCATTATGGTTAGTTGCAATGTTATGAATCAATTCTTGAACCAAAACAGTTTTACCAACTCCAGCACCACCAAATAATCCAATTTTGCCACCTTTCATATAAGGCATTAATAAATCGATGATTTTAATACCTGTTTCTAATATTTCAACTTTAGTTGATTGTTCAGCAAAACTAGGGGCAGGAGTATGAATAGGTGAAAAATAAATATCTTTTTTAGGAAAAGGTTTATTATCAATAGGTTCGCCAATAACATTAAACATTCTACCCAAAACACCTTCACCAACAGGAGCCATAATTGGTTTATGAGTTTGAATAACCTCTTGGCAACGTTTGATACCATCAGTTGAACCCATGGAAATACATTTAACAACGTCATCACCTGAAATTTGCTCAACTTCAAGAATTAATGTTTTTTTGTCTTCTATTTCAATTTTTAATGCATCATGGATTTGTGGCAAAGCATTTGAAGGGAATTGAACATTTACAACTGGCCCAACTACTTCAATAACTCAACCATTATCACTTGCAACATTTTCAGTTTTATTGATTTCTTTCGATTTTGTTTTCATATTTTTCTCCTATTCTACAACTCCACTAATAATCTCGGTAATCTCTTGGGTAATCTTATTTTGTCTTTCACGATTATATTTAACTTTTAATTCATTAATTAACTCATTGGCATTATCTGTTGCGGTTTCCATCGCATTTCTTCGCGAAGAAAATTCACACAATTTAGATTCGACAACACAAGACACAACTAATGATGAGAACATAAAAGGGATTAAGTTATTAATGATTTCTGAACGCTTAGGTTCAAATTCAATAATTTTTCCTTTTGCATTTAATTCATTAATTTCTTCAACAATTAGTTTTTGATAAAACAATGATCGTTCAAGTGGTAAAACTTTGAATTCAGTAGGTTTAAAGTTTAATGAATTTATGTACTTTGTATAAACGATATGGATTTCTTTATATTCACCTGATTTAAATCCCTCAATAGCTGTTTGTGTTAATGGTAAAAATTCTAAATGGTTTAAATCTGATGAATCAAAATTAAAGACAGCTTTAATTTGTTTTCCATAACCACGCGATTTTAGATAAGATACTCCACGGTTACCGACAACGTATATGTCATCATCATTTTTAAGTTGACTTAATAAGCGTTTAATAACATTAACATTAAATGAACCGCACAATCCTAATGAAGAAGTCATTAGAATATACAATTTCTTTTCACTTTTTGGTGTATTAGTAAATACGCTTTCATACATTGAACTTCGTGCTAAGTCTTGTAACATTTTATACAATGAATCCATAAAATTAGAAATTTTGACAAATTCATTTTTCTGACGTTGAATTTTAACAGTAGAAACTAACTTCATAGCTTGAGTAATCTTTGAAGTTTTTTGGATTGTAGCAATTCGTTTCTTAATGTTACTTAATGATGCCATAAAATTATTTTGATAGTTCTAAAAATTCCTCTTTACTACCATAATTAATAATTTGGTAGTCTTTTATACTTGACACATATTTGTGAATATATTTTTTTATCTCATTAGTGAAACTAGTTAGTAATTTTTCACTGAAAGCTTTTTTTGTGTCTAATTGCTTTCTTAATTTAGATTTTTTGAAATTGAAAATTAAATCATCGCAAAATCTTGGAATTGCATCAACTGGTATTCATTTGATTAAACGAGTTTTAATGCAAAGAAGTAAGATAGCTTGATCTACTTGATCAATTGGTTTACATTGTGGTTGTTTAATCATTGCCATAATTCTCTTACCATGCTCAAGAACCGCTTTTGTTTCGTCGTCTAATTCTGAACCAAATTGACTAAATGCTTGCAATTCTTCGTATTGTGCTAAATCAAGTTTAAGCGTTCCAGAAACTTGCTTAATAGATTTAATTTGGGCAGCAGAACCAACACGGGAAACTGATAATCCAACTCCAATGGCTGGTCTTTGGCCTTCATTAAACATTGAAGTAATCATAAATAATTGCCCATCAGTAATGGAAATTACATTTGTTGGGATGTAAGCTGAAATATCTCCAGCTTGTGTTTCAATAATTGGTAAAGCTGTAATACTTCCGCCGCCTTTTTCTTCATTAAGTCTTCCGGCACGTTCCAATAAACGTGAATGTAAATAGAAAATATCACCAGGATAAGCTTCTCTTCCAGGAGGACGATGTAATAATAATGAAATAGTACGGTAACTCATTGCATGTTTAGTTAAATCATCAAAGATGATTAATACATCTTGGCCTTTTTTCATTCAGTATTCAGCAATAGTAATTCCTGAAAAAGGAGCAATATATTTAAGTGCTGGAATATCACTAGCAGTTGCAGAAACAATTGTTGTATATTCCATTGCACCAAAACTTGATAAAGATAAAGCAACTTGAACAATAGAAGAATTTTTTTGTCCTATTGCTACATATATACAGTGAACATTTTTACCTTTTTGATTAATGATTGTATCAATACCAATAGTTGTTTTTCCAGTTTGACGATCACCAATGATTAATTCTCTTTGACCTTTACCAATTGGAAACATTGCATCTATTGCTAGAATACCAGTTTCTAATGGTTGATCTACACTTTTACGTTCCATAACACCAGGAGCAATAGTGTCTATATTTTCAAAGTAATCATATTCAATTGGTCCTTTACCATCAATTGGTTCACTTAAAGGGTTAACAATTCTACCTGTTAGTCCATCACCAACACCAATTGAAACTACTTTGCGTGTTCGTTTAACAATGCTATCTTCTAAGATGTCATCATATTTTCCTAACATAACTACACCAACATAGTCAGTTTCTAGATTTAAAGCCATACCATAACTACCATTTTCGAATTGCACCATTTCATTAAGCATCACATCTTTCAAACCTGAGATGGTAACAATACCATCACCAACAGAGATTACCTTTCCTTCTTCAGTGACAGTTACATCTTTAGAATATTTTTCAATTCGTGCTTTAATTGTGTTCGTTAATCTATCAATATTTTTGGCCATATTAACTCCTTATCTAGTTTTTAGTAAAAGACTTTGATAAAGTCTTCAAACTGATTTCTTTAAGTGTTTTTAATTTATTAGCGTATGTATCGTCAATTGAACCAAAGTCAGTTTCAATTTTAATTCCGCCAATTAATTTTGGATCTACATAATTTTGAATTAGGATTTTAGTTCCATAATATTTTTCCAAAGTTTTTTGTAATCTTTCTTGTTGTTTGGCTTCTAACAAGAAAGGTGAATAAACTTTTACGTATGTGATTTTTAAGTAGTCATCACACAACTTTAAGAATTTCTTAAGCATCTTGACAAGAAATCTTGCCCGATCAAAATCAATTATTGTGAATAATAAATATTTAAAGTTTTTAGTGATTTTGTCCGAAACTGTTAATTCGATGATTTCTTTTCTTTTTGATTTATCAATATTAACGTTGGTTAAAAAATCGACAAGATAACTGTTATTGGCAGTTAAAGTGTCAAGTAATCATTGTGCTTGTTGAAAATATTTTTCAACAGCTTTTTCTTTTTTTGCATATTCAAATAAAACAGATGAATATGACGAATAAACAACTAACAAATTATTAGCCATTTCAATTACTCTTTTTTACCTCTTTTAAGTTCTTTGTTATCAAGTTTATTAATGAAATCACTAACAAATGTTTCTGAATCTTTTTCAGAAACTTTTGATTTTAATAATGCATTAGATGCAGCAAAAGCAATATCAATAATTTGTTTATTCATATTCTCTTCAGCTTCTGCTTTAATTTTTTCAGCATCATATTTTGCTTGAGTTCTAATTTTCTCAGAATTATTTAATGCTTGTCTTTCAATTTCCTCTTTTTGTTGATAAGCTTGATTATAAGCAGTTTCAATGATTTTCTTAGCGTCATTGAAAGCATTAATCTTAGTTTGCTCAGCTTCAGCTAATTGTCTTAATGCGTTTTTCTTAATTTCTTCAGCTTGAGAAATTTCATTTTGAATATACTCATGACGTTTTGCTAATGAAGTCTTAGTTGGTTTTCAAACCAAATATATGTTAACAAGTAGTAAAACTACTGTCGCGAATACGTGTGACAAGAAAACTCATAAATTTGGTAATAAGTCATCTAACACAATTTCTTTCTCAACTGGTGAACAGCTTGTTGAAAGAAATAATGGGATTATTACTGCAAATCACAAAGAAATTGATAATAAAATCTTAACTGATTTTTTCATTGAAGTTTTTCAAAAAATTAATTACTAAGCAACAAAGATTAACAAAATCGCAATAATAAGCGCATAAATTGCGGCTGTTTCTGCAATTGCACATCCGACAATCATCATTGTACGGATTTTAGATTCAGCTTCAGGGTTACGAGCAACAGCTTCGCTGGCTTTTCCAGCAGCAAAACCTTGACCAATTCCTGTTCCTAAACCTCCTAGCATAGCTATTCCAGCACCAATGTATGCACCTAGTTTATCAGACATTTCGCCTACAGCATTAGTTGCATTGGCAATTTTGTTTATTAATTCTGCATCCATAGTCTTACTCCTTTTATTTGATGTTAGCTTTTACATTTACTTTTTGTAAATTTGATTTTGTAATTTTTTTGACCTCTGATTGAGGTGCTTCACCCTTTTCAAGCGATCAGTAAACCATTGTTAATAGCGTGAATACTAATGCTTGAACTAAACCACACAATAAATCGAAATACATATGTATTGGTGGGGCGGTTAATCCTCCCAATAAGTTAAACATACCGATGAATGGGATTTTTGAAGATATATAAGCTGTAAAGTAGAACCATAGTCCACCAATTAATGATCCAGCAAAAATATTACCTCATAAACGGAATGAAATTGAAATTAATGGAGTTACTTGAGAAATAATTTCCGAAGGATTAATCATCACAGGGATTTTACGACCATTGACTTTAATGCATATCGCAAATTTTTTCAATCAACTAATCTTTTGATACTTAAAACCGACGACAAAACAACCAATAAACATGACAAAACCCATTGAAAGTGTTACGGTTAATGATGAAGTTGGATTCTCTAATCCAATTATTCCGATGATATTGGACAATAAAATATAAGAAAACAAAGTCAAAAAGTATGGTGTTATTTTCTCAAATTCTGGTCCAAGAATATCGACAACTAATCCCCGAATGTATGACACATACATTTGAATAGCTAATACATACCCATTTGGGGCATGATTAGGTTTAACTTTTTTCAATTTAACATGGTAAATGATAAAAGCTGTTAGTAAGATAACCAAAACAACCGCAATCGATAAAATTTGTGGTCTTAATTGAAAAGGCTGAAAATTTATTTGGGTCACGATTGGCCGATTATTCATACTATATATATATTACATTAATTTTACGAAAAAGCAATATTAAGGGAATTTAGTAAAATATCCACCTTTTACAAAGGTGAATATTTGTTGCTTTTGGATTAGTGAATTTATTTTTTGAAAATTTCGTTATAAATTTCATTGTAGTTTTCAACAAGATGGAATTTGATCTTATTTCTAACTTCTGGTGGAACATCCTTTAAGAATCTTTCATCAGATTTTGGGATAAAGATTTCATTAACGCCACCTCTAAATGCAGAAATAACTTTTTCTTTAATTCCACCGATGATTAAAACTTTACCACGTAATGTAATTTCTCCTGTCATTGCAATGTTCGCTGGAACGCTTCTATTTGTTAGACAAGAAATAATTGCTGTTGTTAATGTAACTCCAGCACTTGGGCCATCTTTTGGTATACCTCCTTGAGGTACATGGATATGGATATCTTTTTTCTTAAAATCAAAATTTTTAAGTCCATATTTTTCAACATTGGCTTTAACATGACCAAGCGCTACAGAAGCAGATTCTTTCATTGTTTCCTTCAAATTTCCAGTAATAATAATGTTACCTTTGCCATCAAAATATGTTACTTCAATAGGAAGTAAATCACCTCCAGCTGAAGTGTATGCCATGCCATTAACAATACCAGGAATATTTTCTTTTTCACGAACATTGTATTCGAAGATTTCTTTGTCTAAATATTCTCTTACGGCATCAATGTCAATTGTTTGGGTTTTAATCTTGTTGTGTAATTGTTTTACAATGAACTTACGAGCAATTTTGTTAATTAATCTTTCAAGTTCACGAACACCAGCTTCTTTAGTATAATGGTTGATGATATATGAGATAGCTTCATCTTTAAATTTTAGTTCATTTTCTGTTAATGAAGTTTGACTGAAAATTTTTGGAATTGAGTATTTTTTAGCAATTTCTAGTTTTTCTCTTTCAGTATATGAAGTTAATTCAATAATTTCTAAACGGTCATATAAAGGTTCAGGAATTTGTTCAGCGTAGTTAGCTGTAGCTACAAACATTACTTTTGATAAATCATATGACTCCTCAATATAATTGTCAATGAAATTCATATTTTGTTCTGGATCTAGAACTTCAAGCAAAGCACTTGCTGGATCACCATGAAGATTATCACTTGTCATTTTATCTAACTCATCAAGTAAGAACAAAGGGTTAACAACTTCTGCATTCTTCATTCCTTTAATAATTCTTCCAGGCATAGAACCTAAATATGTTTTTCTATGTCCTCGTATTTCTGATTCATCATGAACTCCACCAAGAGACATCTTGACAAATTTCTTATTTAAAGCATCAGCAATAGATTTAGCTAGTGTTGATTTACCAACTCCAGGAGGACCAACTAAGCAAATGATTGGAGATTTAGAATTTGGAGTTTTAGACCTTACAGCTAAATACTCAATAATACGTTCTTTTACTTTCTCCAAACCATAATGAGTTTTATTTAAAGCATTTTCAACTTTAACAATGTTATTGTTATCTTCAGTTTTTTGTCAATATGGAAGTGCTAATAATCAATCAAGATAACTACGAGTTATTGCATTTTCTTGCGGATTCATCGTAGATTCCATACGAGAGATTTCTTCTAGAGCACGTTTTTTAATGTGTTCAGGATAAGGTGAAGATTGAACTTTATCTTTTATATTTTTGATATCATTTTCTGTTGAAGAAATTTGACCTAATTCTTCTTTTATAATGCCAAGTTTTTGACGCAAATAAAATTCTTTTTGTTGCCTTGATATATCGGCATTTATTTTTGAATTTATTTGGTTTTCGATGTCTTCAGCATCATTTGGATTTGCAATAATTGAGCAAATTAATTCAATACGATCAATAATGCTTGCTTTTTCAAGAATACTTTGTGATTTTTTAAAACCCATAGGAATTAAATCAGCTAATTGGTCAACTAACTTATTTGGTGAATAAGAAGAATTTATTAATTTCTTTAATCCTGAAGTTGGTTGGTTCTTAGTGTATTTAACCAATAAACTCATTAATAAAGCAACTTTTTCTTTTACAGTTTTTGTATTAACCTTATCTTCTTTGATAATTTCAACATCACCTACTATGTAACCATTTTTTTCACTAAATTGATTAGCAATGATACGATCAATACCTTTTAATACAACATTGTATTCATCTTCTTGTACCTTTTTAATTTCAACAATTTCACATAAAGTACCATTTTTAAAGACTTCCGTTAATTTTGGATCTTCTTTATTAGGATCTTTTTGTGAAAAAACAAAAATTTGATTATTTGTTGCTTTAGCAGCTAAAATAGCTTTAATCGATTTTTCCCTTCCAACGATTAATTTCTTTTTTGTGTTAGGGAATATAACAATACCTCTTGTGATTAGAACTGGATTATTCATAATACCTCCATAAATGAAAACAAACCCTCTTTTTAGCACATTATACTATAGAGTGCTAATTTTTTGAAAAAATTTAACAGATACATTCAAATTTGTAATGACGGAAATTTTTGTTTCTATATTTATAATACACACATTTATTTTTATAATATTACTACATAGGAGGAAATATGATAAAAATTGCTATTAATGGATTCGGAAGAATCGGTAGATTAGTTTTTAAAGAATTAATCACAAACAAAAACGTTAAGATTGTTGCTATCAACGATTTAACTGACGCTAAAACATTAGCTCATTTATTAAAGTACGATTCAGCTCATGGAATTTTCAAAGCTGATATTACTTCTGATGCAAGTAATCTTATTGTTAACAAGAAAAAAATTCCAATTTATGCAGAAAAAGATCCTGCATTATTACCATGAAAAAAACTTGGTGTTGATTTAGTTATTGAATCAACTGGACGTTTTGTTGACAAGGAAGGTGCAAGAAAACACTTAACAGCAGGTGCTAAAAAAGTTGTTATTTCAGCACCTGCTAAGGGAGAAGGAATCCCAACTATTGTTTACAATGTAAACCATAAAACATTAAAGAAATCTGACAAGATTATTTCTGGTGCTTCATGTACAACTAATGGATTAGCTCCAGTAGTAAAAGTGCTTGATGACAAATTTGGTATTGTAAAAGGCATGATGACTACAATCCATGCTTATACAGCCGACCAAAGATTACAAGATGCACCATACCGTGATTTAAGAAGAGCGCGTGCAGCTGCAGTAAGTATGGTACCTACATCAACTGGTGCTGCTAAAGCAATCGGTTTAGTATTACCTAAGTTAAAAGGTAAATTACATGGATTAGCTGTAAGAGTTCCAACTATCACAGGTTCAGTAATTGACTTAGTAGTTGAACTTAAAAAAACTCCAACTGTTGAAGAAATCAACAAAGCAATGAAAGCTGCAAGTAACGAAACTTTAGGTTACAATGATGAAGAAATTGTTTCATGCGATATCATCAGTGAAACACATGGCTCAATTTTTGATCCAAAATTAACTATGGCTTTAGATGTTGAAGGCAAGAAAATGTACAAACTATTTGCTTGATATGATAATGAATCTTCATATGTTAATCAATTAGTTAGAACAATTTTATACTTTACAAACTTAAAATAAAACAGCAAATATGTACGATAATAAAAAAACATTAAAAGATGCAAATGTTGCATCAAAAAAAGTTGTTGTTCGCTTCGATTTTAATGTTCCAATTAAAGACAAAGTCATTACAAATGATAAACGTATTGTAGCAGCTTTGCCAACCATCAAATACTTGCTAGATAATAAATGTAGCATTATTGCTTTAAGTCATTTAGGCAGAATTAAAAGCATTGATGATGTTAAAGCTAATACTAAATCATTAGCTCCGATCGCTAAAAGACTCCAAGAGTTATTGCCAAATAACAAAGTTATTTTTGTAGATTCTACAGATTTTGAAACCATTGCAAATAAAGCTAAAGAATTACAACATGGTCAAATTCTTTTGTTAGAAAACACAAGATATTATGATGTTGATGAAAATAATAAAGTAGTTAAACATGAATCAAAAAATAATGATGAACTTGCAAAATTTTGAGCAAGTTTAGGTGATTATTTTGTAAATGATGCTTTTGGTACAGTTCACAGAGCTCATGCATCTAATGCTGGAATTGCAAGCAACATTAAAGATTCTTGCATTGGATTTTTAGTTGAAAAAGAAGTTAATTCAATTTCAAAAGCTATTGATCAACCACAACGTCCATACGTTGCAATTTTAGGTGGAGCAAAAGTTAGCGATAAGATTAAAGTTATTAATAACTTGCTTCCGAAAGTTGACAAAATTATTATTTGTGGAGGAATGGCTTACACATTCCTAGCTGCACAAGGATATGATATTGGTAAAAGTATTTGTGAACCAGAAATGTTTCAATATGCGAAAGATATGTTAGCTAAAGGCAAAGACAAAATTGTCTTAACTTTAGATGCTATTTGTTCTAAAGAATTCGCAGACGTTCCTGGAATTTCTATCGATATCAAGGATGGTTTAAAAGAATATCAAGGACTTGATATCGGTGACAAAACAATTGCTTTGTTTAACAAAACTCTTGATGGAGCAAAAACAGTAGTATGAAATGGTCCTTGTGGTGTATTCGAGTTTAAGAATTACCAAAAAGGAACATATGCTATTGCTAAAAAATTAAGTGAATTAACAAAATCTGGTTGCTACACTTTAATTGGTGGTGGTGATTCTGCTGCTGCTATTAAATCTTTGGGATTTAAAGAATCAGATTATAGTTTTGTTTCTACTGGAGGAGGAGCTTCATTAGCATTAATTGAAGGTTCAACACTTCCAGGAATTGACAAAATTTCAAACAAATAAAAAGAAATAATTATGTCATTTAATCAAAAAAGATTTTTATCAAATGAAGAAATTATTAAATCATATGATTTAAGGAATGTTAGAAATATTGAATCGACGCCAAAATCAAAATGAAAAAAATTAGCAACAAGATCTCCAAGTTCTTACTCTGGTGCTAAGAGTTCAGGTGTTTTTAGAGAAACTATAGCTAAGCTTTCGCGTGGTTTAATGCTACCGATTGCTATGTTGCCAATTGCTGGTTTATTTCTAGGTGTTGGTAGTGCAATTGTTAACAATGCAGGTACCAATGAAGTATTAGCACTTTTTGGTAAGGTGCTTCAAATACCTGGAAATGCTATATTTTCAAACTTACCGATTTTATTTTGTGTGGCGATAGCTATTACATTTACCTCGGATGCTGGTACCGCCGGACTGAGTGCGGTGGTAGGATGGATTATTTTCTGTGCTTTACAGTCTGTATTCGTCCATGCTAATGATGATGGATCGTATACTTTCTTGTTCTATCACTTATCTAGTGCTGAGTTCATCGCAACTTTCACTACAAACATTGGTATTGTTTCACTTCAAACAAGTGTATTTGGTGGAATTGTTGTTGGTTCGATTGTCGCTTTCTTATACAATAAGTTTAAGAACATTCAAATGCCTTCTTCTCTAGGATTCTTTTCTGGAGTTAGATTTATTCCAATTATTACATTTGCAGCAGTAATTATCCTCTCATTAATATTCTGTGTAGCTTGACCAATTATTGGTATTGGTATCTTTAAATTTGGTGGATATTTAAGTGCTGCTCCATTCGGAATTAATTCTTTAGTATTTGGTTATGTAGAAAGGGCACTTGTTCCTTTTGGTTTACACCATGCTTTCTATATGCCATTATGACAAACTTCTGCTGGTGGTCAAATTAATTTAGCAACTGATATGATTATTAATAATGGACAACATGTAATCAATCCAGTTGGTGGAGTTTATGCTTCATGATTTGACTTTGGTGTTTCTGCTGGTATTTTATCTCCTGATTCAGCAAAAACAATTGTTGGAGATCAAAATTGTTGAATGCTTGCGTACCAATTTGCTGGGAAAGTAGTTACATTATCAGATGGAACTCAATATGTTATTAACATGAAAGATTTTGTTAATGTAACTCTTCCTGGAGGAGTTGTATTCTCATCAGCAAACCCAGGTCAATATATGCAAGGTAAATATCCATTTATGATCTTTGGTTTACCAGCCGCTGCATTAGCAATGGTTATGGCTGCACCTAAAGGACAAAACAGAAAGCTTGCTTTCTCTACTGTAATTGGTGCTGCTTTAACTTCATTCGTAACTGGTATTACTGAACCTATTGAATTTACTTTCTTGTTCTTAGCACCTGCATTATTCTATGGATTCCATGCAGTGGCTGTTGCAATTTCATTCTGGTTAATGAACTTATTAAAAGCTAATATGGGTATGACATTCTCTGGTGGATTCATTGATTTCGCAATTTATGGAATTTTACCAGATGTATTAGGTGGAAAAGCAGATTGCTGAAAAGCTGTAGCTATTGGTGCTGGATACTTCCCATTATACTTCTTCGGATTCTGATTGATTATTGTTAAAAAGAACATTCAAACTCCAGGTAGAGGAACTAATACTTCATTGTTCACTAAGAAAGATTATCTAGCAAAGAATGATAAAAGCAAAACTGCACCTGCTCACATTAATCAAAACATTGATGTTAGCAAGTTAAATGATGATGCAAAACTTGCATTAGAAATCATCTTTGCTTATGGTGGAAAAGAAAACATTAAAAACGTTGATGCCTGCATCACTAAGTTAAGAATCCAAGTTATTGATCAAAGCAAAGTTAAAGCCGATGAATTAATTAAACTTGGTGCGAAAGGTGTAACTAAACCTTCACGTGAATCTGTTTATGCTGTATTTGGTACTAAATCAGATATCATTAAAAATCACATTAAAGATCTGCTAAACAAGATCTAATTTCCTTTTTACAAAAAACTATAATTATGGTATGCACCTTTAGCTCAATTGAATAGAGCATTTGACTTCGGATCAAAAGGTTGAAGGTTTGAATCCTTTAAGGTGCGCCATAACATGACACTTACCTAATTGGTAAGTGTTTTTTTGTTTATATTTTTTTCCAAAAAAATGTATCATTATCCTTTTTATGAAGGAGAAAAAATATGCAATTTAAAAAATTAAAATGGCTAAAATCTTTTTTTACCTAGTTTAATAGTTTTACCATTAAGCCAAAAAATAACGATTTGTAATTTTAAGTGTTGCTTTTATTTGGTGTTAAATCAATTTATATTTTATGATTTTCTTTTAATACTTAAATGTAATTCATCAAGTGCATCTTGAGCGACTTCTCCAGGTGAGCACATCATTTGATCAAAATTTTGACTATCTTTAGGGAAGGCAATAACATCACGAATAGTTTGTGCATTTACCAAAAGCATTACTAAACGATCAATTCCTAATGCAATTCCACCATGTGGTGGAACACCATAGCTAAACGCTTCAATCATGAAACCAAATTTTGTTTTAATTTCTTGATCACTTAAACCGATCGCTTTGAACATACGGTTTTGAATTTCTGGGTTAGAAATACGAATACTTCCCCCACCAACTTCATAACCATTTAAAACAATGTCATAAGCTCTAGCTTTAGCATTTTTATAGTCTTTATCAAATGAGGCCAAAGATTCAATAGAAGGTGATGTGAATGGGTGATGTGCTGCTACATATCGCTTTTCATCTTTACTATACTCATAAAGCGGTCAATTAACAATTCATAGAAACTTTAATTCTTTTGGATTTTTTAAATTTAACATTGTTCCTAAAAGATTTCTAACTGCACCTAAAGATTGATTTGTGATGTCCAAAACGTCACAAACAATAAACATTGTACCTTCTTTAATTTTGTGATCTGCAAAAATCTTAGAGATTATTTCATGTTCAATTACATTTTTAATTGAACCAGAAACTTTACCGTCTTTTAGAGATAAGAATATTAAATCAAATGCTTTATTGTCCTTAGCATATTTACGTAAGGTCTCAATCTGTTCTTTATCGAAAAATTTATCAATGATAATATACTTAATAACTTTGTTAGCCTTTAACGCTTCTGAAAAGATACGGAAATTTGTATCTTTGAAATACTTATTTCCTTCATTAAGTTTTAAATCAAATCTTAAATCTGGTTTGTCGCTACCATATAAATTTAGTGCAGTTTCGTAGTCCATTCTTTGAAATGGAATTTTTATTTCTACACCAAGTTGTTCTTTTAGAACAACCTTAAACATATTTTCGATTAAAGTTTGTACTTTGTTTTCATCTGTAAAAGACATTTCCAAGTCTAATTGAGTAAACTCAGGTTGACGATCAGCTCGTAAATCTTCATCACGGAAACAACGAGCAATTTGAAAATATCTCATTAAACCAGCAACCATCAATAGTTGTTTATAAATTTGTGGTGATTGTGGTAATGCATAAAATGCATTTGGTTTATTTCTAGTTGGAACAATATAATCTCTAGCACCTTCAGGAGTAGCTTTAGATAAACATGGAGTTTCAACATCTACGAAATCTTGACTTAGTAAAAAGTTTCGAATAGAATTTAATAATTTGGATCTAAAAATTAAGTTGTGTTGTAAATTTTCTCTTCGCAAATCTAGATAACGATATTTCAAACGGATGTTTTCAGAAACATTACTATCAACTTCTATAGAAATCGGTAATGTTTTAGCTTTTGAGTATATTGTGTATTCTTTTAAAATGATTTCAATATCACCATTTTTGATTTTTGAATTGATACTCTTACGTTTTTGAACTCCACCAGATATGCAAACTGTTGATTGTATTGGTGTATGGTATACATCATTAAAAAATTTATTATCGCCTTCAACAACAACTTGGATAAATCCAAAACGATCTTTTAATTCCAAAAAAATTAAAGATCCAAGTTTACGAATGTTTTTAACTCATCCATTCACTTTTATGGTTTTGCCAATATATTTTGATGAAATTTCTCCGCAATTTAATTCCATTTTTTCCATAACTATTTTCCTTTTAAGAAGTTAACAATTTCACTAATTTTAACTTCTTCCTGTTTAAGTGTCTTTTGATTTTTAATCAATACTTTCTTATTTTCTAGTTCTTTCTTTCCTAAAATAATAACTTGCTCACAATTTAAACGGTCAGCAACATTAAAGTGGTTTCTAATCTTGTATGTATTAAAATTACAAACAACACTTATGTTGTTTTTTCTTAAATCATTCATGATATCGATTACAGTTCCATTGCAACTTTCATCCAAATTAGCAATAACAACTTGCACTTTATCAACTTCTGGCAAAGAAATTCTTTCAAGTTCTAATTGAACTAAAATTCTTTCTATTCCACATGCAAATCCAATACAACCAACATCTTCAGAAGCGAAACGACCTACTAAATTATTGTATCTTCCTCCACCTAATAAAGTTGGTTGTCCAGCTAGTCCTTTTTCGTTACTATTGATTTCAAAAACAAAGTTTGTATAGTAATCTAGTCCTCTTACCATTGTCGGATCAATAACTAAAGGAATATTTTGTCTCTTTAATTCTTTAATTATGCTATCAAAGTATTCAATTTCTTGTTTTGTTAAAAAATTATCTACTTTTGGTGCAGCTTTAACGAAATCTTTTTTACCATCAATTTTGTCATCTAAAATTCTTAGAGGATTAGATTCAATACGATTGATTGAATCCTCAGTTAGTTGATCTTTATACTTATTAAAGTATTCTTTAAGTGCATCAATTCATTTACTTCGCGAAGAAAAGTTACCAATGTTATTTATTGATAGCGTAACATTTTTAATTCCTAATGAATTAATCATTTTGTAAGCAAAGATTAATGTTTCAACATCATCCATGTATGAATTTGTGTCAATACATTCAACACCAAATTGGTGAAATTCTCTAAGTCTTCCACTTTGTGGTCTTTCATATCTAAACATTGGTTCACAATAATAAACACGAAGTGGATGACTATACTGATTAAGCATTTTGTTTTCAACTATAGCACGAATAACACTTGCAGTACCTTCAGGTCTCAAAACGATTTCTCTTCCACCTTTGTCAGCGAAATCATAAAATTCTTTTTTAACGATATCACTAGATTCACCCACAGAAGAAACAAATAAACTTTTTGGTTCAATAACTGGTGTTTCAATGTATTTGTAACCATGAAGTTTAGCTAGTTTAGTGCAATTATCTACAACTGCTACAAATTGTTGGGCATATTCGTAATAAATGTCAATTGTTCCTCTTAAACGTTGAATACCTTTGCTCATCTTTTTTCTCCTTGTAATTAAATGGAAAATGTTTATAGATAATATTATATAAATATATTTATTGAAACAAGTTTACAAGGGTTGATGGAACTAAATAGTTTGGGAAATATAATCTAAAATTTGTTTTTTAGTTTTCTGATAATGCAAGTTAATAATGATAACTGCTATTACAAGTAAAACAAATATCACTAGTGAAAAATAAGTAACTATCAAACAAGGTTGTGGATATTTTCCAAAAACATTAGAAGCTGAAACAAGCATTAGGGTTGGAACAATGGTTAATGAAAAGAATAAAATTCTGTTTGCAAGCATTAATTTATTTTGCTTTCTAATTACCAAATTAGTTTCAGTATTTGGTTTGTTAATTGTTTTTATTGGTGAATTTAAAAAAACAAATAGTAATCAACTTATAGATGATAATCCAAGAGATAAAAACCCAAAAACTATACCTAAAACTTTAATTAAATCGTAATCTTTGGAAATGGTAAAAAATATCGTTGAAAATAGAAACAACGCAAATCCTATTCCCATTGACGCATAAAAGAATATGTTAATCGCTTTTCAAGATTTTCGAAATCGATATGAACGATCAATTTGACGTAATTTCCGTTCTTTTTCAACTAATTCATCAATTTCTTGGTTGATATTTTTATTTGTTTCTGCTTGGTTGTTTTTCATATTTTAGACCTTTGCTATCCGAATCAATTTGGTTAAATTTATTAGCTTCAAAAAAGTTTATAGCTATGTGACTAGAAGCATTGACATATGCTGTGATTGGCAAATCTAAAGTTTCAACATGTATCAAAAGTAGTGAACCAAAGCCTTGATGTTGATGATCACTATTAATTGCTATTCGGTGAAGTATGACGTTTTTCTTTTTTGGTTCTGCTATTATGTAACCAATCAATTGATGTTCATCATCTTCAATCTTATAAAAGATTGTTTTTTCATCATTAATAAATCTTTCCAATTCTTTTTGATTAATGCGTAATTCTTCTTTAAACAATTTCTTTTCAGATAAAATTACTTCATTCAAATCATTTAATGTAACTTCTTTGATTTTCATATTATTGAATTGGTTCCTTTAAATATAATGGTTCAACTGTATCAGGATTTTCAACTAATTTAAAATGTTCTAAATGTTCAATTAATTTTTCAAAAAAATCAATATTCATATAGTCTTCATATTTATTCAAATTATTGTATTTTTTTATGATATTTTCCACATCGAAATTATGAACAATTGATGGAAAAAATTTCTCATTGTATTTTTCATATATAGCAATAAATTTTTTATTACTTTTAGCATCAATAATACTGATTCCTGTTCCTTTCTTAGTTTGGAACAATAATGAATTCATTATATAAAGTTTTACTTTATATACACTTACTCATGTCATTGCAATAATAAATCCAACTCTACATCCAGTAAAACTACCAGGACCAGTCAATAAATAAATCGCTTTGACTTTAGACTTATTGACTTTGTTTTTTGCAAGTAAAGTTTGAATTTTTTCAACAACAATATCAGTCATATTGTTATCAGTTAATTCTTGATAAGAATCAACTATTTGATTTTTATTGTTAACTAAAGCTAAATTGCAATAATTTTGAGTTGTGTCAATAAATAACTTCATACTACTTATTTTTCAAATAATTTCTTAAAGAATTAAATTTTTCATCAGGCTCAATTTTGAATTCAATCAATTTGTTTGTTGTTGGATTAATAAATTGTAAATAGTGAGATGTTAGAAATTGTCCATATTTACCAAAACCATCATCATGCCCATACAATGGATCGTTGTAGATAGGATGGTGAATATAATTCATATGAACACGAATTTGATGAGTTCTACCAGTTAAAAGTTCGCATTCAACAAATGCAGCGTTTTTAAAATGTTCAATAACATAGACTTTAGTTTTTGCATTTTTGGCTTTTGGGTCGTCACTAACAACCATTTTAGTTGTATTTTTGCTAGAGCGAATAATTGGTGCATTAATTAGAATTTCATCATCTTCAAAATCATTATGGACTATTGCATAATATTTTTTAATAAAAATATTGTTTTGCATTTGTTTAATTAATTCATCTGCGGTTTTCTTATTTTTAGCAACAACTATTAAACCATCTGTGTCTTTATCAAGTCTTTGAACAATACCAGGCCTATTTTGGTCTTCGAATTCTGCCACTTTAATTTTTGACTTTAATGCATCGATTAAAGTATCTTTTTCTTTGTATGTTGTTGGATGAACTAATATTCCTTTGGGTTTGTTCACAACAATAATATTATCATCTTCAAAAATAATTCTCATATTTATCTTTGAACTTTCCAAATTACTTATTCCACGTTTTTGCTTAGATTCTTTCACAACTTCAATTATTGTTAATATGATTACAATCAATACACTTGTAATCAAACCAATTAAAATGAAAACATCTGGAAAATTAGTTTTTATACCTCATGGTTGTAAAGAAACTGGGCATTTTGGTACCATTCTATCAATAAAATTGAATACTGCACCTGTTTCAGCTGTTCCTAAGGTTAGAACATAATACCACTTTTTACAAAACAATAAAAAACATAGGATAATTAGAATCATTAATGATTGCAAAGAGTATATTGCAGCGACATTTCCACTTAATATTGAAAATGAAACACCATCATTTAAAGCAATATCAATTTGAATGAGTCCATCACCATAATGAGTTTTTTCAGCATTCATTGCTCATGCATGCATAGGTCATGAGCAAATAATTACAACAGCAGCAGCAATTGCAGAAAATATCAAACGAGTTATAGTATTCTTTTTATTGAAATTTTTAACAAGGAACTGTTTTATACAGTTTCTTTTGTCATTTTTTTCAAATTTATTTTTCATTGTTGATATTGATATTATATATTAGTATAATTTTTATAATTATGAGTAATCAATATAAAGACAGTGATATAAAGGTTTTAACGGGTTTAGAACCAGTTCGTAAACGTCCTGGTATGTACATTGGTTCAACCGATGCCTATGGTTTACACCATTTAGTATGAGAAATATTTGATAATGCAATTGATGAAGTTATTTCTGGGAATTGCGACAATATCAAGTTAACAATTAATAAAGATGGATCAATAACAATAGAAGATAATGGTCGTGGTATTCCGACAGGAATGAACTCACAGACTAAATTATCAACCATTGATACTGTTTTTACTGTTCTACATGCTGGTGGTAAATTTGACAGCAACGCATATAAAACTTCCGGTGGTCTACACGGAGTTGGTGCAAGTGTTGTAAATGCTTTGAGTGAATGAATGGTAGTTTCTGTCAAAAGAGATGGAAAAATTTATGAATCTGAATACCACAATGGTGGTCAAATTGTTAAACAATCACACCTAGTAGGAAATACAAATCGTTCAGGTACAACAGTAAAATTTAAACCTGATTCAACAATTTTTTCAGTTACTAAATTTAATCCTGACAAAATTAAAGAAAGAGTTAGAGAGTCAAGTTATTTATATCAAGGTCTTAAGATTGAATTTAACGATTTAAACAAAGATGAACACATTGACTTTGTTTCTCAAAAAGGTCTTGTAGAATATGTTGAATACATCAACGAATCAAAAACACCAATCTCTAAGGCATGTTTTTTCAAAGGAAAAAGTTCTGACCAAATTGAAGTTGAAGTAGCATTACAATATACTACAAGCAATTCAGAAATTATCGTTTCATTTGCTAACTCAATTAAAACTAGTGAAGGTGGTAGTCATGAAAGCGGTTTTAAGTCTGCTTTAACTGAATGTATTAATGATTATGCAAGGAAAAACAAATTATTAAAAGATAAAGATAAAAATTTTGAAGGTGACGATGTTCGTGAAGGACTAACAGCTGTTATTTCTGTTCGTATTCCTGAAAAGATTATTGCTTATGAAGGCCAAACTAAAAACAAATTGTTTACTCAAGAAGCTACTGTAGCAGTTAAAAAATATTTTGGTGATCAATTTGCTTTCTGATTGGAAGAAAATAAAAAAGATAGTAGTACTATTATCAAAAATGCTATTTCTTCTCGTGATGCACGTATCGCTGCTAAAAAGGCTAGAGAAGATGTTAGAAAGTTGCGTAATGCTAATAAGCAAAAATTATTGCTTTCTGGAAAATTGACTCTTGCGCAAAGTAAAACACCAAGTTTAAACGAGCTATTTATTGTCGAAGGTGATTCAGCTGGTGGAAGTGCTAAATTAGCTAGAGACAAAAAACACCAAGCAATCTTACCATTGCGAGGTAAAGTTTTAAATGTCGAAAAAGCAACTATTAGAGATTTACTAAACAATGAAGAAATTTGCACGATGATTTCATGTTTAGGAACAGGAATTCTTCCTGAATTTGATATATCTAATTTAAAGTATGACAAAGTAGTTATTATGACAGATGCTGATGTGGATGGTGCACATATTCAAATTCT
>CADAXN010000002.1 GCA_902791895.1 uncultured Ureaplasma sp. | reverse complement strand
AGTTCAAGCATTTTTTATAATTTTATATATGTATACATCGTATACATATATATTTTTTGAAATTTTGTTAAATTTTGCTCACTTTTTGCAACATTACTCTTAAAATTTAAATTGCTAAAATTATTTGGTGTGTTTAGGTTTCAACCTTGTGCTATTAAGAATGGAAATAAGAAATTCCATAGTAATGGAATACTTATTCTAGCAATCGCAATTAAAAGAATAAACTTAACCATTGGTTTGCTTGCTTCTTTTAAAGCTTGTCCAATACCACAATCTTGTTCTCTATTTAATGCTATTGTTCCACTTACAATCTAAATACTACTAAGATTACTCCCACTAATACTTCAGCAATCATCATCGCATTGACAATTCAATGCACTGCATTAGCAGTAGTCTTTCCACACATTTTAACAACTATATCTCAATAATCATTCATAACTTGCCTCCTATTTATTGATTACTCTGTCTCTTTCGTCTAAATTCTTTATCCGTAGCTAAATGTACTCAAAGGTCAACTGTCATTAATCCGAAGAACAATAACACCATTAGAATAATATCTAATGTAGCATTGTAGTTATACTTCCAAACTAACATTTAACACTAGCAACAAATTAGTTTGTTACTAAGAGAAGTTGTTAAAGAATGAATGCAACTTTTAGATATCTCAAGTGTGGTGATATTTTGTTTTTAAATTTTTGCATTATTTCAAATCCAAAACGAAACAAAAAAGAATATCCCAACATTAAATGGGATTTTTCGCAAAAATTTTAGAAACTTATACATTTCATAAGTTTATTTTTTAAAAAATTAGCGTTTTTTGGTAATATATCCCACTAAAACAGTTAAATTTCCTGATAGCGAAAATGTATTAATTTGGCTTCCAATAATAAACGAATCTCCAGCTTTAATACTCTTCTTATTATTTAAGGTTCCACAACCTGAGACTATTGTGATTTGTAGCCATTTTGCATCGTTAAAAATATATTTTGTATCAACAAGATTATCAAGTTTTACAAGCTTGAAGTATTCATTTGAGATCAATACATTAGAACTCTTATCGGTTTGATAATCTTTATGAGGGATGGTAATTACATCAATTGATTCCTTAATATGCAATGGTCTTAATTGATTATTATTTAAACGGTTATAATCATATAGTCTAAAAGTTAAATCTGAAGACTGTTGAAGTTCATAGATTAACAATCCACCATTAATTGCATGAACTGTTCCAGCAGGTACATAAATGAAGTCACCTTTTTTAACTTTCTTAACTTTTAATAGTTGATTTCATTTATTGTTCTTGATTAAATTAATTAATTCTTTTTTAGTTTTAGCATTATGACCGTAAATAATTGAGGCATTTTTCTTAGCATCTAAAATATATCAACATTCATTCTTGCCTAATTGATGATAATGTTTTTGTGCATAATTATCATCAGGGTGAACTTGAATGCTCAATTTATCATTGCAATCAAGGATTTTGATTAACAATGGATAAACTTTTGATTTTGGATAATCAAAATACTCTGGATGGTTTTGAAATAACCATTCTAATGTTTTGTTTTTGTATTTTCCATTAGTAATGATTGAAGACTTGTTTGGATATCCACTAACAATTCAAGCTTCTCCAATATGATTGTTGCTAATCTTATAATTTAGTTTTTTTAAGTTATTTCCACCTCAAATTCTTTCTTCAAAATGAGGTTTTAGAAAAAATATATCTTTCATAATAAAGAGTATTATTTTGTATTATATAAATGATAGACTATAAAATATGGATATATTTAATCAAAAACACGTTTTGTTTGATATTGACGTAAAAAATCAAATGGATGCTTTTAAAAAAATTGCTAAGCTAGCAAAACAATTAAAAGTTATTGATGATGAACAAAATCTTATTGATGGTTTTGTTCGTAGAGAAAAAGTTTCAACCACTGGTATGAAAGATTCGTTTGCGATTCCACATGCTATGTCTGGTAACATCAAAAAACCAGCAATCATTGCTGCTAGATTCAAGAAAGGTGTAGATTGAAAAGCAATTGACAATAATCCCGTAAAATTTGCTATTGCTATCCTTATTCCTGAAAAGAATTTAGGAGATCTTCACATGGAATATCTAGCAAGAATTTCTACTGGATTAATGGATGAGAATTTCTGCAAGAAATTATTGACTACAAAGAGTAAGCAGACAGTTACTAAATTAATCACAGATGCTATTGATGAAAAGAATACTGATATCAAAATTATCAAAGCATCTAAGAATGAGAAACCAAAACAAGTGGACAAGTCTAAACCATTAGTTATTGGTGTTAGTGCTTGTGCTACAGGTATCGTACATACATTTATGACACGTGAGGCATTAGAAAATGCTGGAAAAGAACTAAATGTGAATGTGCATATAGAAACCGAAGGCCAAAACGGTAGAGAACATGCATTGACTGATGAACTAATTAAAAAAGCTGACTATGTTATTATTGCTGCTGATATTGGTGTTGAAACAGATCGTTTTATCGGTAAGAAAATTTTCTTCTGTGGTACACATAATGCAATTGATGACCCGACAACAACACTTCAAACTGCAATGAAAAAAGCTGTTATTTGACAAGGCCAAGGTGGAGGAGGACAAAAAACTCAAGCTACTAGTTTAGGCGGTAAAAAACAAAATCCTTTCATGAAGCATTTTTTGTCTGGTGTTTCTCATATGATTCCAGTATTAGTGTTCTCAGGTATTGTGTATGCAATTATTAATGCAATTTGTACTGGTATTTATGGAACAAATACTCCTCTTGCAAATTCTCCAATGTGATATGCAATGCAAGTAGCCAATGTTGGATTTACTTTCTTTATTGGTATTATGGGTGCATATATTGCGGAATCAATTGCTGGGCGTAGTGCATTTGCTCCAGGATTGATTGCTTCGTTTGTTGCCGGGTCAACATCATTGTATTGATATTGGCCGGGAATTCCAAAAGAAGTATCAATTACATTGTTCCAATCAACAGGCTCTATAACAATATCAGATATTAGTTTGGGTATTATTGCAGCAATCATGATGGGATTTGCTGCTGGTGGAATTGTTAAGTGAATTAACACTTGAAAAGTTAAACAAGCTATAAGACCAATTATCTCAATTATCTTTGTACCAGTAGTAGTTACATCTATTTTAGTGTTCCCATTTGTATTCTTGTTAAGTGGTATATTAGGTTGCATGATGAACTATATTGGTGCTGGTATTGCATATGCCGGATCAATCCCAGGCGTAAACTTCCTAATCGGCTTCTTATTAGGTGCTATGATTGGATTTGATATGGGCGGACCAATAAACAAAATTGCAGTATCAACTGCTACATGCTTAATCTTAGTAGATCCAAGATTCATGGGTGCATGTGCTGCTGCTATTCCAGTTGCACCATTAGGATGTGGTTTAGCTGCTGTAATTTTCAGAAAAACATTCAATGAACCAGATGATTTGAAAAATGGTGCAACCGCAATTGGTTTAGGTTTTATGGGAATTAGTGAAGGTGCAATTCCATTCTTTGCTAAACGTCCAAAACAAACTGTAATTGCTAATGTTACAGCTTCTGCAATTGCTGGGGGACTTGCATTTATGTTCTTTGTTGGTGGACACGTTGCAATGTGAGGTGGACCATTAATTGCCTTCTGCTTAGGTGTCTATGCTGACCCAGGAAACCTTCATACATTTATTCCAGCTATCTTTGGTGGCGGAAGCGACGGAACTGCAAGCACTCCAATGAAATATATAAGTATCCTATGATATTTCGTAGCAATTATTGGTGCTAGCATCATTCATATGTTTGTTTACTGAGCTGTTGTTAAAGGTAGTAAAGGTAGAAAAGATCTAGCTAAAAAAGAAAACAAGCAAACAAAAAAGAAAGTAAAACCAGCAGTGACAAAAATAAATAGAATTAACAAATTCTTAATTAATGCTCACGCTAGTTTTAAATTAAATTTCCCTATTTAAGTTCATTAACTTTAAATGGTTCAGTTTTGCACAAGCCTGCAAAATCATTTTGTTTAACATATTCATAAGCTAACATCGCAACACAATTAGATAAATTTAGTGCTCTAACTTTATCGGTTGTAGGAATACGAATTGTTTTTGACAAATTAGCTTTAAGAATCGATTTATCAATTCCTGTTGATTCTTTACCAAAAACTAAATATGATTCTTGCTTTGGATCATATTTTATTTTATCAGATGTATGTTTGCCATATCTTGTTATGTAATATATTGGAGTTTTTTTGTCTATATGATTTTGATCAATAAAATCTTGATAGCAATCATATTCATGTAAATCTAATTTATTTCAATAAGTTACGGAACTTCTTTTAAGATTTTTATCAGTTAGAAAAAAACCATAAGGACGAATCAAATGTAGTCTAATATTAAAAGCTACACAAGTTCGAGCGATGTTACCAGTATTTTCTGGAATTTCAGGTTCAAATAAAACAATATTCAACATAAATTACATTTCAAATAAATTAATTTGGTCTGTATCACACAAATCTGCTGTAATACCTAAATCATTCATTGTTTCAAATACTGTGTTAGTAATTGAAGTTCGATTCATTAAATCTTCTTTTGAATTAAATGGTTTTTGTTCACGTGCTTTAATAATTGTTTCTGCAGTAGCATTACCTAATCCTGGAATTACATTAAATGGAGGAATAATATAATTATCTTCAATTTGGAAATGTGTTGCATGAGATTTAGTAAGACTAACATTTTTAAATTTAATACCTCTAGCAAACATTTCTAGCATAACTTCATATATTGGAATAGCCTCTTCTTCTTTAGGCTTTACTTCACTTTTTGTTAGTTTGTTATTTAAACGTTTACGAATATCTAATCATTTTTCATGAACAAATTCTGGTCCTTTTAATGCAGCTTCTAAATCAAAATATTCGGGTTTAATACTGTAATAACTTGCATAGAATGCAACAGGATAATACATTTTAAATCAAGCAACCCTTCATGCAGAAATAACATACGCAGCAGCATGCGCTTTTGGGAAAAGATAAGCAATTTTTAAGCAAGAATCAATATATCATTTTGGTACTTTATGATTATTAATTATTTGCATGTCTTTTTCCTTGATACCTTTACCTTTACGCACAGTTTCCATAACACTGAATGCAGTTTCTTGTGGTACACCTAATTTAATTAAATTGCTCATAATACTATCACGACAAGTTACAACTTCTGATAGTTTCAAATGCATATTATTAATTAATTCTTGTGCATTATTCCTTCATACATCAGTACCATGACTTAATCCAGAGATAGAAATTAAATCATCAAATGATTTTGGCTGTGTTTCTTTTAAAATTTCACGTACGAAATTTGTACCAAATTCTGGTAAACCAAGTGCACCAGTTGTTTCACCAAAAATTTGTTCAGGTGTAATTCCTAACTCTTTGTTAGTACTAAACATTGAGATAACTTTTTCATCATGAAAAGGTATAGATCTTGGATTAATTCCTGTCATTTTTTCCAAGATTTTTAACTTAGTTGGATCATCATGACCAAGAATATCAAGTTTTAATAGATTATCATGTAAGCTATCAAATGTGAAATGCGATGTATATCATGTTGATGATTTATCATCTGCAGAAAATTGATATGGTGTGAAATCAAATACGCTCATATCTTTTGGAACAACAATAATTCCACCTGGGTGTTGTCCTGTAGTTCGTTTAACGTCCACACATTTAGTTACAATTCAATCAATATAAGCAGGATTGATAATCGCATAAGGTTGTGTTTTTTCAAAAAATGCTTTAACATAACCATATGCTGTTTTTTCAGCAACTGTGGCAATTGTTCCAGCTCTAAAAGTATGTTGTTCACCAAATAGTTGACGAGTAAACTCATGGGCTCTCGATTGATACAAACCAGAGAAGTTTAAATCAATATCAGGCGTTTTTTCACCACGGAAACCTAAGAAAGTTTCAAATGGAATGTTGTGACCATCACCTATAAGATCACATCCACAATTTGGACATTTCTTAATTGGTAAATCAAAACCATTTGGTTTATCAACATTAAAATCAGTATAGTGACATTTAGGACAACGATAATGTGCTGGTAATGGATTAACTTCAGTAATGTTTAATAAATAAGCAACAAAAGATGAACCCACTGATCCTCTTGAACCAACAACATAACCATCACTCAATGATTTCTCAACTAGTAAGTGAGCAATTCAGTAAATAATTGAGAAATTATTGGAAATAATAGAATTTAATTCCTTATCAGTTCGTTTTTGAATGATTTCATGTGGATTTTCACCATATATTTCATGAAGTTTATCAATAGCAAACTTTTTTAATTTATCCTCAACGTTTTCGATTTTTGGAGGATATAATTTCAACTTAATTGGTTCTAAATTATTTTCAATTTGACGGTTAAATTCAATAGTGTTATCAATAACAATTTTTTTAATCAGTTCTTTATCTTTTAAGAATGCAAATTCTTTTAGCATTTCATCGGTTGTTCTTAAATGAGTGTCAGGAACAACACTATTATCTTCCCCATAACGATATAAACGATGAGCTTTACCACCTAAAAGTTTTGAATTAATATATACCCTTCTTCCTATTTGATCAACTTCGTCAAGATAGTATGCATCACTTACAGCAATTACTTTGCGATTCAATTTAGTTGCAGCATTGATAATCTTTTTAATGATTTGTTGAATTTGTTCTAAAGTTAAATCGTGATCATTTATTCTATGTAACAAGTTATTAGGACTTGCAATAAATACATAGTCTAAATATTTAATTTCATTGTCTAATTCTTCGCTTGTTCCATTAATTGCTGCATCAAATAATGCACTTTCTGTTGGTGCGTTTACAATGATAAAATCATTACGAAGGTCATTTAGTTCTTTATAAAAAACTCTTGGATAGTTATAAAGGTGTGTAGTGCTAGAATCAGAAATTAGCTTATATAATTTTTTAAATGATTGATTATTTCTGCAATAGATATCTAGGAAGTTTTCAGCGAACTGACGATTTCAATAATTTTCATTAACAAGATTATTTAGTTCTTTAACATTAAATACTTTTTGAACTTTTAGCTGGTTAAGCATGTGATTTCAAACTTTTGTCAAAACTTCAGCATCAAAATCAGCACGGTGAGCAATTTCATCATTATATTCAAGTTTATAAAGATGTGAAATTGCACCAAGATTGTGTTGAACAGAATTCTTGTTCAAATATCTTGATAACTGCATAGTATCAATAATTGGATTTTTAATTAATGGTAATTTATTTTGCTCTAACTTTTTGTTCAAAAAACGATAGTCAAAATTAATACCGTTGTGTGCTATTAAAGTTTTATCACCAATTCATTCTTTAATTTTCTTTAAAGCTTCAACTAAATCAATTCCTTCTTTTTGTAGAGTTTCATTAGTAATATGTGTTTTTGTAGAGATATATGAAGAAATAGGCTTTGAAGGTTTAATAAAAAAATCAATACGGTCAACAATTCTTAAATTTTTAATCTTAACAGCACCAAATTCGATCAAATCACAAAATTCATTGTTTAGACCTGATGTTTCAATATCAAATACAATCATTTCAGATTTAAATAAATCTTCATCTCTTGGATTTAATACGTAAACTGGAGTATCTTTTAAAACATTGATTTCGGCTCCATAAATTATTTTTTGTCCAAGTTTTTTGCCAATGTTATAGGCGTCAGGAAATGATTGAACGTTGAAACGATCAACAATACTGATAGCATTTCAACCAAAGTCTTTACTACGTTCTATAATTTCCGAAACTGAAGCAATACCATCAAAGGCTGACATCTTTGTATGTGCCAGTAATTCAATTCTTTTAGATTCCGCTTTGTCTTCTCTGACAAATTTTTTCGGAATTTTAGTTTTAACAATTTTTCTTATTGTACCTATAAATTCATTAGAACTATATTTATCAATGTTGAATGAACATTCAACAAGAACCCAATCATTTACACCAAATTTATTAAGATATGTTGAAGGCAAATTAGGTCTTGAATAGTTGTATGGTGTTGAATTCAAATCTGTTGAAAATGCTTTTATTTTAAAGGCAGAAGTGTAGTCAGTTACTCAAAATAAGTAAATAAGTTTTCCATTTTTTGTTTTATTTATTTCTGTTTTAAAGATTTTACATTGAAGTGTTGCATATTTAACATCTGGAGTAAGTTCTGCTATACTTGTGTAGTTTTCAGACTTTATTTTATTGTCTGATAAAACTCTAGCTTCACTTTCGTTTATTAGTTTAATTTCTTTGATTGAATTGTTAATTTCATCGATTTTTTGTTTTCTATAAAGTTCAAGATCCTGTTTATCTTTACTAAAGATAAACTCTATTTTTTTAATATCAAATCCAGCAAATTGGTATTTACTAAGTAGTATTTGATTTAAATCTTTTAGAGTTTCTTCTTCAAAATTATGAAAATATGAAATAGTTATATTTGCATCGTTAATTTTCGCATCAACAAAATCTAATAAATTTTTAACTATAGTTTCGCTTAATGTAAGTGATTCAACAAAATACTTAAAGTATTCTTTTACATTTTCGCTAGTGAAATCTGCAATTTTATTATGAATTTCAAATTCAAAAGAATTTTTACATAATTTTATCCCATTTAAAATCTTTTTAAATAGCTCTAATGGTAAGATTTTTTTCAAAATTATTATAATTCTTGAATTGTTAGTTGTTTTGTTTTTATTAAAGACAAAACTTGCATAATTAATAATTTGGTCAAACTCTTCACCTGTTAAGATTTTAGAACGGATAAAAAATTCACGAAATTTGTCATTCATAATAAGGGTGTTTTTACTATATAAAAATAATCAAGTTTTGAAGAAAGTTTTTACAAAAATTTTTAAATATTTTTAAAAACACCTAAAATTTCAACTGGATTTGAAAAAAATTTGTTAAATTTAGCAAAATTATAGACTTTATTTCAATTTAAAAAATTAACTAAATTTATTTATTATTTGTAACAATAAATTGTTACAAATATTTTAAATTATGTGTTAGCATATATATAATACCTGATATGGAAAATAATGAGTCTTTTGAAAGATTATTTCACTTTTATCTAATTTGGCCGATAAATATCCAACTCTAGATATAGAATTTGATTTTTCTATTATTGATAAAATCAATAAAATTGATCAGTTATTTGGTGCAAAAAACATTAATAGTTTTACACCTGAAAATAATATTGCTGCATAACTAGTTGTTGATTTTGACAATTCTCAATACATTTCTTGGTTTAAGAAATGATATTTATCTTGTATTTAATCTCTATTTTAATGAATATATGTTATAATAAAATATATGATAAAGAAAAGAAAAATAAGTAAAAGCAAAAAGTCAAAAACAAGCCGTAAAGAACACCATGTAGTTCCTAACAAAAAAGAAGGTGGATGGGACGTTAAAATTAACAAAGCAGGACGTCGTACTTTTCATGCTAGAAAAAAATCTACTGCTATTAAAAAAGCAAGAGCTATTTCAAGAAAACATAAATCTGAACTAGTTATCCATAGTTCTAAAGGCAAAATCCAAGTAAAAAACTCTCACCCAAAACCAAAAAGTAAAAAAGCTAAGTCTAGAAGAGGCAAAAAGTAAAAATCAAAAGTTATTTGTTTAACTTATGATAATATCTTCTAAGCTTAATAATGTAATGGTTAATACCAGACCGAGTAATTTTGGTATTAAATCTTTGTTGAAATAAAATAGTAAGTTCAGCAATACTAGCAGTTGGATTTTCTAAACGCAATTGACAATAATTTTTAAATTTATCCTTTTCTTCCTTGTAATATTTTGTAGGAAGAATTTTTTTAATCATTTCGATTTGCTTATCACTAGCATTAGTAGATTTAGAAATATTAGAGAAGTCAAGATTATTTAATCTATGAACTTGATTATTAAAATCTCTTGAGATGATAGTGTCTTCTAATGTTGACATGCTATCAATAGCTCCAATATGTTTTAGGAAATCAGAAATTTCAGTAGAACGCTTTATGTAAACCACATTATTATATTTACGTTTTAAAATTGTTGGAGAAAGATTTCAACTAATTAAAATTTGTTGGATAAAGCGCAAATATTTTGGATTTGTGCTTCTGATCTCTAAATGATAAAAAGGTTTTGAGATATCACTAATGCTACCACCACTTAAAAATGCACCAACTAGGTAAGCACTTTTTAATTGTTCGTTTTTGCAGAAATTTAATTCTTTATCTTCAAGAACTTTTAATTCATTAATAAGACCTTCAGAAATTTCTTGTTCAATAGTTAGACGATAAATTCTGTTTTTGTTAAATTTATTAATTTCACTATAGCTTAAAAATCTCTTTGTTTTAATAACTTTATCTAAACACTCAGTGATGAAACGGATAACAAAAGAAAAATTCGACTCGACATAATATTCGATTTTTGATGATGATAATGATATTTTCATTTTGTTAGTTAAAAATGATGACAATAGTTTCTTGATGGATTCGTTGTCATATTTTTGACTACAAATCTCTTGTTTTATTGACTCACTAAATGTAGACATTTTTATTTTCAGTTATTTAAATAATTAATAATATTAAGTGCAGCTACAGTACCATTAGCTACAGCGATAGTAATTTGTTGATATTGGTTGTTTGTTACATCACCAATAGCATAAAGTCCAGGAATAGTAGTTTCCATTTTTTCATTGTGAATAATTTTGTTATTCTCATCTAAAATACTTTTGTCTGTTATATATTGATTTGAAGGTATAGATCCAGTGTAATTAAAAATGTAATCACAATTGATTTGTTTTACTTCATTTGTTTGATTGTTTTTTATTTCTACACCGGTAACTTTATTACCATCACCTAAAACAGTCACGACATTAGAATTAAAAATAACTTGAATGTTTTCTACTTGTGATAATTGTTCTTGTTGAACATATTTTGCTCTGAATTGATCTCTTCGCACAACAACATAAACTTGTTTGCAAATTTTTGATAGATATAGTGCATTTGATAATGCGCTATCTCCTCCACCAATTACAATTACATCTTTGTCTTTAGCAAAAACACCATCACAAATAGCACAATAACTTACACCTTTATGTTCATATTCTTCAGCGTTTTTTGCCATTAATTTATTTTCAAGCATACCAGTAGCTAAGACTAATGCTTTTGTATATCTTGTAGCTCCATCTGAAGTATAAACTACATGATAGTTTTTATATTGATCGATTTGAGTAACTTCGCCAAAAATAGCAATTGCACCACTTGCTTCAGCTTGTTCATACATATTTAATGCTAAATCAGCACCAGATATTTGTTTAAATCCAGGGTAATTAACAATTAAAGGAATATTAACTAATCTACCACCTGGTACATTTTTTTCAATATAAGCTACTTTATATCCTGCATTTGCTAGATAAATAGAAGCACTAAAAGAACTTGGACCAGCACCAATAATAATTACATCAAATGTGTTAGAATCATTCATTATTTTTTGTTGTAAAGCCATAAAATAACTGCTCCTTAAAATAAAAGCATTTAAATAATTATATGTAATCATTTAACAAAATAATCTGATAAATAAAAAATATCACTTGAGTAGTGATATTTTTGAATAGAGAATTTTTAAAAGTTAATTACTATTTTTAAGTTTTTCTTTCTCGATTTTTTTGTTTGCTTTAGCAATTTTCTTAGCATTGATAATGCTATTAACACGAGCGTATTCTTGAGAAGAGATAATTATTTCATAGAATGATTCAGGGTTTAGACTGTCTCCGCCAATCATGAAGCCGTCTAATCCTTTAACTTTTAAAATATCCATAGCGTTTTCTACTTTAACACTTCCGCCATATAGAACGTGAGTTTCCTTCGCAGTTTTGCTATCAAACATTTCTTCAATTGTTGTACGAATAAATGTTATCATTCTTTGAATTTGCTGAACTGTTGCGGCTTTTCTACCAATTGCTCAAATTGGTTCATAAGCAATAATTACATTTTTAACAAGTTCAGGATGAATACCTTTTAGATCATTTAATAACTGTCTTGTAATTGATTTTTCAGTTTCTTTAGCTTCATATTCTTCAAGTGTATCACCGATACAAAGAATAGGATGCATATCATTTTCTAACAATGTTTTAACTACTAAGTTAATATCATTTTCAGTTAGTTTAAACATTTTTCTTGTTTCAGAGTGACCAACGATAGCGTAGTTAATGTTATATTCATGAACTTGATCATAAGAAATACAACCTGTGTAAGAACCTTGTTTTGCATGGTGAACAAATTGTGCAACAGGCATTACACCATTTTTTACCATCCCAGCTACAGGCAATAAACCGATTGCAGTTGGCGCAATACCAATAAGGTTATTCATTTGACTTAAGATTTTGTCTTTCTTAAGTAATGTATTAAAGTGATGAAAGTAAGATTTTATATCATCAAACTTCATGTTCATTTTTCAGTTACCAATGAACACTTTATTATTTCTTTCAGCTAAGTAGTCTTTAATTTCTTCTTTTATAGTAGCGCGTTTTTTCTTAGCAGGTTTATTTTGAGCAACTGTAGTTTTTTCAGTTTTAGCAGGTTTAGTTTCAACCTTAGCAACTTTTTTGGTTTTATTTGACTTAGATTTTTTAGTAGCCATATCAATTCTCTTTCTATATATAAATTATATACAAAACATAGCATGATAAGTATATCAAAAATAATTTTGATTTTTTCATTTAAACAACCATCCTAAATAATGTATATATATGAAATATATATGTTCAAAAGTCAAATAAATATAACAAAATAATTTTAACTGCATTAATTTAAGCAGTATAGATTTAAACAAACAATTGTTTTTCTATTCAATTATTAAGAACTATAAACACGAAAGATTTATCAATAATTATATGCGTTATAAAATCACTATTTTTTTATAAAAACAAAAACCAAAATCATTGCCACTATGCTTGCAGCGGCTAAAATAGATAATAGGGTAACTATTGCTACTCGTTTTGTTTTTATTTTCTTTAATTGTTCCTCAGAAACCGGAGAGTTAGGGTTTCTATTAGTTTGATTTATGTCTAAATCTTTATTTTTTGCCATGGAAGTTTTCCTTAACAAACTCAAATAATGTATTTAGCATTACTGGTAATGGGTGAGAAAATCCTCTTGCTTTAATTTCACTACTTCCAGCAATATCTAGGTGGATAAAATCCACACCATTAGCAAACTCTTTTAAGAAACAAGCTGCTGAGATAGAAGAAGCATCTCCTTTTTCAACACAATTGATTAAATCAGCAAGCAATGATTTTTTCAATGGTTTTGAAAATTCATTATTAAATGGCATGTTTCAAACATATTCACCAGCATTGTTTGCTGCTTTGGCAAATAAAGCAGTATTGTTAATGTTGTTTGATCAATATCCAGTATAGACATCACCCAAAGCAATAGTGATTGCTCCTGTTAATGTAGCAATAGTAGCAATTGATTTAACACCTAAATCTTTAATTGCATAAGTCATTGCATCAGCTAAAATCAATCTTCCTTCAGCATCAGTGTTAGTTATTTCTACCGTTTTTTTAGAGTAAGAGGTGATTACATCACCTACTTTTGTACAGTTAGAACCAATATCATTAACAGCTAAAGGCATTACAACTGCAAAGTTAGGTTTAATTTTGTTCAAGCAAAATGCATACATGATTCCAGCAACGATTGCAGCTCCTGACATGTCATATTGCATACCTGTCATATGTACTCCAGGTTTTAAGTTGATTCCACCAGTATCAAATGTGATTCCTTTACCAACTACAGCAAATGTTGGCTTAGTATTTTTAAACTTAATTGAAATTAATTTAGGTGAATTAGCTTCGTTTGAAGCGTTACCAACTGATAGAATTAAATTCATTTTTTTATTAGCTAAATCTTGTTTATTTAAGATTTTGATTTCTAAAATGTTTTTGTATGGTTCAAATAATTTTTTAATTTTCTGAGCAAATGAATTAGGATTTAAATAGTTACTTGGCATTAATTGCAATTCTCTTGAAAAGTTAAAAGCATCAACCATTGATTTTGAATTGTCTACCAACTTTTGATATTTTTTATCAACGATGAAGTTGTTAGTAATCTTAGGTTTCTTATCAGATTTTAAATTAAATGGTAAGAAATTTAGAAGTTCATGATTTGTTAAAAATCATGTTATAACTGCTTGATGATATTTTGAGTCAATTAGTGCTAAAAATGAGTTTACATCGATGTTTACGTTCTTTATATGTGCAGCAAAAAAGTTTCGGACAGCATAGTTAAAATCAGGTAAATTAAACTCTTTTTTGTTGATTACAAAGTAAATGTTATTTTTTTCGTTAACACAACTTAAATTTTTTGCAGATTTAGCAGCTTTATCAACTGAAGAAATAGCTTTTAATGTGATATCAAATTTGTTTTTTAAATTAATGGAATACATAGTAAGAATATTTTATATTTATAAATGTTTTTTTGTTATTTAAGTGTTGAACCCAATTAAATTCAACATAAAAATGTTAGCGATTATGAAAATAAAATTTGCTTTATCAAAAGCAAAATTATTAATACTGAATATGTGGTTTATTATTCTTTTATTCTTACAAAAATAGGTTTGCATGCACCAACTTGACGATTATTTAAGACTTCGAAATTAGTTAAAGTTTTAACATTTAAATTTTCTTCAGAAAATTTATATTGTTCTTTTGCTAATTCACAACCATTTTTAAGAATTGGTGAAAGATAGAAAGTTAAGTTTCTTGAAACATTTGCAATGATGTTTAAGAAATTAAATAATTTAGGTTTTTGATTTTCTTCTTTTAATGTTCAAGGTTTTGTATCCTCAATGTATTTATTAGTCATTGAACATAAATTCATTAACTCATTAACTAAATTATTGAATTCAAAACAATCAACATATTTTTCAACTAAAGGCAACATTTCTTTTACCTTATTAATAAGTGCTTTGTCAATACTATCTAAAGCACTATTATTAATCTCTGGAATTATTCCATTTGTGTATTTATTAATCATTCCTAAAGATCTAGAAATCAAGTTACCATAATTGTTAGCTAAATCAGAATTATAAGTATTGATGAACATATCATTTGAGAATACTCCATCACTATAGATAGTGATGTTTTTCATTAAATAGTATCTTAAAGCATCGCTTCCGTATTTATTGATATATTCAACTGGATCAACAACATTACCTAAAGATTTTGACATCTTTCCTTCTTTAGTAATGATTCATCCATGAGAGATAATTCTAGATGGTAATTTTAAATCTAAACATTTTAAAAGAACCGGTCAGTAAATTCCATGAAATCTAGTGATTTCTTTACCAACAATATTAATTTTTTCTGAATCATCATTGTTTCAGTATTTTTGGTAAAGTCCATCATTTTTTTGTAAATAACCTAAACCTGTTAAATATGACATTAGAGCATCAATTCAAACATAAAGGATATGATATTTATCTTCGATTGTTTTTACACCCCAATCAAAAGTAGTACGAGTAATTGATAAATCTTCAAGTCCAGGTAAAATGAAATTTTTCATAATTTCAGTCACTCTTTCAGTTGGAGTAATGAAATTAGGTTGTTTTTTATAAAAATCAATTAATCAATCTTGAAATTTTGAAATTTTTAAAAAATAAGAAGATTCTGACTTTTCTACTAATTTATGACCTACTTTGCAATATAATTGTCCATCTTCATGTTTGACTGCTGTACTTTGTGTATAATTTTCCTCGCATTGTACACAATATAAACCTTTTCAACTATCCAAATAGATTTGTTTGTCTTCATAAAGTTTTGAAAAAACTTTTTGTACTGCTTGGCAGTGTTCTGGACTAGATGTACGTATAAATGCACCAAAATTGATGTTTAAAAGTTTTCATAAGTTATGAAAATCTACATTGATATCATCAACAAAATCTTGTGGTTTTTTACCAACACTTGCTGCTTTATCGGCGATTTTTTGTCCATGTTCATCCATTCCGGATAATAAAAGGGCATCATAACCTAAAAGACGTTTATAAGATGCAAAAGTATCAGCCAAAATAGTGGTAAATGCATGACCAATATGTGGTTTTCCTGATGCATAATAAATAGGAGTTGTTATAAGATACTTCTTTGCCATATTGTTTTTATTATACATTGATGATAATAAACTACTTTATGTACTAACAATACACTCTAAAAATATTATTTTTATAAATGTAATTTATATAATAAGTCAAATGGACAAAGTATGATGTTAATTGTAAACAATTATCTTGCTATTGCGAATAAGCGTTTATAATGACGTCATTTTTTATTTTATTTCAGAAAGGATCTCAATGACAAAGAAAGCAAAAACACAAAAGAAACCACTACCTAGTGCTTGTAAAGCATTGATTAAAGTAGCTGCGGGTATTGCTATTATTGCTGGGTATACTGGTAAAACAATTAACCCTGATTCAGCTGCTGATTATTCTTCTTTGCAAGATGAATCAGCATGACAGTCATCACCAGAAGATGAACCAATACATGAAATTTCTTCAATTTATAGCAATGCTAAAATTGATGCGACTGATCCAATGTCATCAATTAACAATATTCAAAATCAACGATTATTTGAATATGCTCAATTGATTATTGATAGTAATGCTCACTCTATTTTGGATAAGTCATTCAATGAAAGTTCGTATCTTGGACTTACTAATTGAGTTCACCAAAATGACACAACATTAGGTACAGATACTTGACAACCAGGCGATGGTATGCGAATTAAAATGCCACAATTAAGTGAACCATCTAATTCGTATTCTGATGGTGTATATTCAGCTAAATCTATTAAACCAACTTCAGACGATAATAAAGGATTCATCAACTCTTATACATCTGCAGTTAATTCAATTGAACATTCTTCTTTAGGAAAAGGTAGCATAATTTTAGGTGGATTTTTACATGAAACACCAGTTGCACAATTTATTGCTCAATATCACGATACTTTTGAAAAAGTAAGTTATTTAATACTAGATTCAAATTTTAGTGATGAACATATTTCAGCAACAACCTTTAGATCTGACCAAGCCGCTTTCTTATGTGGCATAGCAATTTGTCAATACCTACAATCAAGATATGATGATGTGTATTCAAAAGTAAATAATGGTAAATTAGCCGTTGGTACTTTTGGAGGACTACCAATTCCTACTGTTACTTCATTTATGGGTGGTTTTGAATGAGGTATTTATTTCTATAATAATTTTATTTTGCCTAAGTATATAGAGTACAATGATTGAGACCAAGCAACTAAAGACAAACGAACAGTTGATTTAATTTCTGCTGGTAAGTCTACTTCTTTCTACACAAATTCATTTAATACTGGAGATGCAAGACTTTTAGTACAACAATTGTTAACTCAAGGTGCTGATGCTATTTTACCAGTAGCTGGTCCGCAAACTATCGATGCAGTTAATGAAGTACGTTGTGAACACTCTCCAACTGTTGTTATTGGTGTTGATACTGATCAAGAGAATGGAGAGCTTGCACAATATACTAGTCTTTCACCACTTAACTATGGTGACAAGATTATTCAATTCTCTGCACAAAAAAACTTAGCTCAACTTGGTTCATTAATCCTTCAAGCTCAAGCCAAAGGTATTAGAGGTTATTATTACGACCAAAATGAAATTCATTGATTAGGTTATGATCATACTCCATTAGCAGAAGCATTAACATCAGATTCTGCAAAAGTTTCGCGTTCATTTGTTGGTAATGCTGGATATTTATCTGTTGGAAACGTTTATAATGGTGGAGTTATGATTTCAAAGGGTGATGACACTAAATATCAACCTGAAGATCCATTTGGTGGAACTGGATGGGATTCACTTAGGGCAGCGATGAAAATTCTTTCTCCTGATGATCAATTTGAAGACTACAACACAATAATTGAATTTTTATACAACACCACATATGAATTTCCTAATCCATATGGTGGGGATGCATATGAAAGAACTCCATTTGATATGTTGGATGAAAATAAATATTTCATGTATAGTTAAAGGTTTTATCATGAAAAAAGAATTAGAATTAAAACAAAAAAAACTTCCAAGTTTATATGAGGCTAACACTTCAAAATATGCTGTTGAAATGTTAAACATCACTAAGACTTTTAACAACGGTCAGTTAATAGCAAATGACAACTTAACATTGAAAGTAGAGAAAAATGAAATTCATGCTTTAGTTGGTGAAAATGGTGCTGGAAAAACAACTATCATGTCAATTTTATTTGGAACTTTACCATATGATTCTGGAAAAGTAATTATCAATGGTAAAGAACAAATATTGTCTAGTGCTAGTGATGCTAGAAGAAATGGACTAGGAATGGTGCACCAACACTTTAAGTTAGTTAATGTTTACACATTATTAGACAATATCATTCTTGGTGCTGAAATGACGAAAAATGGTTTTTTAGACCGTAAATCTGCTCGCAAAAAAATTGAAAAATTATCTGCTGAATATAATTTACCAGTTAATCTTGATACTCTATCAGTAAATGCATCAGTTGGTGAACAACAAAGAACAGAAATTCTTAAGTTGTTATATCGTGATGCAGATATTTTGATTTTTGATGAACCAACAGCAGTGTTATCAGATGAAGAAATCAAAGGTTTCTTAAAAATGGTTCTTGAATTTAAAAAGCAAGGCAAAACAATCATTTTAATTACACACAAGCTTAATGAGGTTAAAGCCGTTGCTGATCGTGCGTCTATCATTCGTAAAGGACGATTAGTTAAAACTGTAGATGTTAAAAAAGTAACTGAACAAGATATGGCTAATGAAATGGTTGGTTATAAACTTGTTCTAACTAAAAACAATGTTAAAGACTCAAGTTATGATAAACGTCCAGTAATTTGTGATATTAAAAATTTAAATGCTTACAAATTAGCTCAACCAAAAGTTCTAGCTCTTAAAAATTTTGACTTAAAAATTCATGAAGGTGAAATTTTAGGATTAGCTGGTATTGAAGGTAATGGTCAAACTGAATTAGCTTTAATTTTAGGCGGTTTGTTAAAGAATCGTGTAACTGGTTCAGTAACTATTTACAATGTTAAGTTAAAAACAAAAATTGATGTTATTGACTCAAAAGTTAAAACATTATATGACAATGGTTTATGCCATGTTCCAGAAGACCGTTTGAAATATGGTTTAGTGCTTGATGAATCAGTATCTATCAATGCTGTTTTACCACAAATTGATAAATACCCATTTACTGTATTTGGTTTTTTAAATAAAAAGCAAATTACAACATATGCTAAATCAATCATTAGTGAATGAGATGTTCGTGGAGCTAACGATGGTAAAGCAAAAGCACGTTCACTTTCAGGTGGTAATCAACAAAAGTTAGTTATTGGTCGTGAATTATCTAGACCTCATAACTTTGCAATTTTTGTGCAACCAACTAGAGGTTTAGACTTAGGCGCAATAAACTATATTCACCAAAGAATTATTCAAGATGCTAAAAACGGCACGGCAGTTTTATTAATTTCATATGAACTTGATGAAATCTTATCAATCTCTACAAGAATTGCAGTTATTGATAGTGGTAAGATTGTTTATGATAGTCCGGCATATAAAACTAATCGAGCAACAATTGCTAAGTACTTATCTCATAGTACAAGTGTTGTTGATAAGAAAATATCTAAACAATCTAAAACTGCTATGAAATCTGGAAAAGGAGATAAATAATCATGAATAATAAGAACACAAACAAATATTCATTTTTGTCGAACATTAACAAAATACGACGTTTCAGATTTTGAAATTTTGCGTATGGTGATAATCGTAAGAAAACGACAAAAAATGTCTTAGTTGCATTTTTTTCAATTGTTATTTCATTACTTATTGCACTATTTATCACAATGATAATTTATGGTCGAGGATCATTATTTTACCAAATCATTGCTGAAATATTTAGAGCACCATTTAGTGGTAGTTTCGTAAAAGCAACAATTGGATCAATTGCAATATTTGCAGTCTCCGCGCTATCATTTATTTTTGCTCAGAAAGTTGGTTTATTCAACATCGGTATTTCTGGACAAATGCTTTTTGCTGGTCAAATTGCTACCATTGTTGGATTTGCTTTAAGTCAAGCTAATGTTCCTATTGGTTTAGGCCAAATTGTTGTGATTATAATGGCAATGATGTCAGGAGCAGTAATTTCCTCAATCATTGGAGCACTTAAGACTTATTTAAACATTAATGAAGTAATTACTTCCATCTTATTTAACTGAATCATATATTTTGCTGGAACTTACATGATTCAAGTTGCCGCAACTAATGGTGGATATATGGCAGATACTGGTTTAACTACAAGTTTATTGCCAGCAAATGTATCACTAAATATTTTCCAAGGTGATGGAAGTACTATTAATGGATACTGATTACCATTATTGGTTATTATGCTTGTTACCATCCCAGTTTCTGTATTGATTATTAACTATTCAACTTTCGGAAAGAAAGTATCAACTACTGGATTAAGTACTTCTGCATCAACATATGCTGGAATTAACATTCAAAAGAAACGTATGATTGCAATGATAATCTCAGGATTACTTGCAGGTTTGCTAGGCGCTATGATTTATTGTGGACAAACTAACCAAGTGTTTGTAACCATTAGCGCTAAAGCAATACCTAGTGAAGGATTCAATGGAATTTCAGTTGGATTGATCGCCATGACTAATCCAATTGGTGTATTACCTATTTCATTATTCTTTGCGATGGTTGACAATGCTAAAGCTACAATTCAAAGTGCATACTCAGTTGACCCAGCAATTGCTGACTTAATGTTCGGTGTTATTGTTTATGGTGCAGCTGCTATTAGCTTAATTTACTACTTTAAACCTTGAATTTGACTACGTAAAATTGTCGATGGTAAAAAGAATGAAGCTGAGTATCGTTCATATTCGCACCACTTGACAAACAAGCTCGAGGAATCATGAGGGGCAATCTATTTCACTTTTGATATCTATCGAATCAATAAACAGATTACCCAATTAAATAGAAAACTCGATAAATATAATCAGGATAAATTTGCTAAGAACGAATACTTTGTTGATTATGTTAATAGTTATTCTGAAATCTTTGATAAGTATGCTGTAAATAAAGTTTTACCTAAACATTTAGAGAAAACATTCTATCGTGAATTATCAAAACTAAATAACAAATATCGTGATAAACTAAATGTTCATGAAGCTACTAAATATCTTCTAAGTTTGGAAAAACTATCTAAACTATATGATGATAAACAGCGTTTATACAACTCATTAGATATTCGAACAACATTTGAAAAATATCGTATTGACATTAATAAATTAAGTAACAAAAAATATCGTAACCAATGCATCTGAAACATTATGGATATTTGTAACGATTCAATTTTACTTATTAAATATAATTATCGTAGCACTATTACTGTCAACAAGCTATATTCTTTCGATATTAAAATGATTAAGCAAAGATTGAAGAAATTCTATAAATCTTCAATGGTTAAAGTTAAAGAAGACTATCTAATTCAAAAGAATGAAATTTCTAAGATGACTAATTTACAAGAAAGACAAGTTCAATTAGCTAAACTTAGATGCACTTATGAGTTAGCAATTAGTGAATTAAAGAGCGAGATGCGCTTTAGAACTAAACTTGCTGAAACTTCATATCGTGATGAAAATGAAATTTTTGCTTTATTCACAAAATATCGTGAAGACGCATACGAAGTTTACTACAAATATCTTGAAAAGAAGCAAGAGATTTCTAAACGTAATCATTTACTAAAAGTAATACCTTATGATAAAGTTCGTTCACAAACTTCAAATTTATCAAGAGAATTAATTTCTAAAGAAATGCGTGTTGCTAAAGAATATGGTATGGATTTGAATTATGTTACTAAGATTCAACAATATAAGGATAAGACTGCATACAAATTAGCAACTATTGAAATTCAAAGACAATCTTTAAATGACATCTTAGATAAGAAGATTGAACAAATTGATATCAAAGGAGGTGGTTTTTAATGGAATTTTGTGGTATTATTCTTAACTATGCATTACTGTATGGTGCAGTATTGTTATTAGGCGCTATTTCTGGTTACTTGTCTGAACGAGCTGGAATAGTTAACATCGGTATTGATGGAATGATGTGTTTCGGAGTAGTATTCTTTGGAATATTCTCTTCACCTTTAATTGGCATTACCAATATGGGACCAAGCGGAATTATTTTCGCTCTGTTGTTCACTATGATTGCAACAATGATCACCGGAGCAATGCATGCATTTGTCTGCATCAATCTCAAAGCTAACCATGTAATTAGTGGTACTGCAATTAACTTAATTGGAGTTGCTTTCTGTACTTTCGTTAATAGTAAATTCGGAAACATCTTTTATGACGGATCTTCAAAATTGTTATCTGGTTTTGATGATTTCCTATATGTAGGAAATTCACTATATGGATCATCAATATTAATATTTATCGCTGCATTGGTTCTTGTTGCAATTATTTGAGTAATTGTTACAAAAACTAGAGTTGGTTTAAGATATCGTGCTGTTGGTGAAAACCCATTTGCTGTTGATGCACAATCAATTAGTGTAAAAAAATATCAATGAGTAGCTGTATTATTATCAAGTGCAGTTGCTGGACTAGCTGGAGGAATATTCTTATTCAACATTAAACAATCACAAGGCAACACTCAAGGCTTAGGATATTTAGCATTAGCAATTATGATTGTTGGTGCATGAAAAATTGAATGAATTACTATAACTTCAATTGTATTCTCATTATTCATGTCACTATGTATGTCAAACGTTTTAACAAACGTTGGATTTGCAAGAGAACTCGCATATACTCTGCCTTACTTAATTACTTTCACCGCCTTGATATTCTTCGCTAGATGAGTGCGGGCACCAGAATATGATGGAATTCCTTTTGACCGGAATCTCCGCTAGGTTAAATTGATAGGAGTAAATTATGTACAAAATAGTTGAACATCCATTAATTAAAATGAAATTATCAAGAATGCGTAATAAACATACGGATTCTCGTGATTTTAGATCAAACTTATTAGAATTATCACAATTCATGTCTTTTGAAGTTACAAAAGATTTAAAATTGACTACTTTCGAAATTGAAACACCACTAGCTAAAACTAATGGTTATAAATTAGAAACTCCTGTAGTTTTAGTACCAATTTTACGTGCTGGATTGGGAATGGTTGATGGATTTAAATTAATGTGTCCACAAGCATCTATTGGTCACATTGGTTTATACCGTGATGAACAAACTTTAAAACCTGTACAATATTATTGTAAGATGCCTAAAAAAATTGCAGGCGCTGATGTAATTGTTTTAGATCCAATGTTAGCTACTGGTCTTTCAACAATCAAAGCAATTGATATTATCAAGACTTATAAGCCTAAATCAATTCGTGTAGCTTGTGTAATCTCTGCTCCTGAGGGATTAAAAGCACTTAAAGAATATGATGATAGCATTCAAGTTTTCACTTGTGCTGTTGACGAAAAATTAGATGAAAATTCTTATATAGTTCCTGGTTTAGGCGATGCTGGCGATCGTATCTTTGGAACTAAATAATGACAAAACAAACTAAAAAGAATATATTTTCAGAAAGAGTAAATATTTTCTTTTTGATATACCTTTCAATTTTGATTGGTGTATCTTTTTTAATAACACTCACTTTGAGTGCGGTTTATAATAACTACACTATTCTATATGGCTGTTTATTAAATATTCCTTTTATTATTGCAGCATTTGTATTGGGAATTATTTTTAACAACTTAATCTTTAAAACCTTTAAACAAAGTCGTAAAGGAGGAATTGTTGTTATTAGTATCCTCCTTTACTGCACAAAATGCATTGTACTATTATTAGGTTTAATTATTGGTGCAATTGTAAATTGTGTAATTAATCAAGATATATTTAATATTTATGCTTTATTTTCAACTGCACTTGTTTACCCAGTAAGTATTTTCTTAGGTTCAATGACTTACCACATTAGATTGTCAACAAGTGAACGTAAGAAAAAAGAAAAACCTAATAATTAACTTGATAAAGATATAAACTATACACCACTATAAATAAAAAATGTTCCCCATTGTTGAGAAACATTTCACTTTATACTTGGACTGTTGTTGATGGCAGCATCCGTTCCCTAACCTTCATACTATTATACACTAAAAAACTAAAAACTTTTGTGCAATATTAACATCAATCTACACCTTCAATAAACGTGCTACAACCAATGAATTCAAATTCATTTTCTAATTCTTTTATTCGATCAATATATAAAGAATAATTGCAATTTATAACAAAATCACTTTTTAAATCATTAAATGTACTCTTATCAAGTTTATTAAATTCATTTTCAAATTTTTCTTTAATTTGCAATAATGATGATCTAAAATCATCAAAACTGTTAATTTTTTTTAAACTAATTTGTTTATTCAAAATATCTATAAAATTTTTGTATTTTGCTCTGTTAATATTAGTCATAAACAAAATTTCCATCTTTACATTTAGTATTCTATTACTAACTTTAAATTTATTCATATATTTTACCTCCTACCATAATGAGTATATATATCGATTTTGCAATAAAAACTTACTTCTTTTCTTTCCACTAATGGAGACATTTACATAAATAAAAACTCATTTATTATTTATAAGCCTCTCTATGTCTTTCTAATTCTTCAGGAGTGGCTATATATGGTTCTAATTTTTGATAAATCATTTTTAGAGAATTTTCTGGTATAACATTGCTATCTAGACTACGATAATAGTCTCTAAACTTTCTAACAGTATAGATGTATTTGGAATTAATTCTTCGACCATACTCTAATCTATAAAAAATAACAACATTGTTTATAGGACAATAAATATTTAGCTTTTCTTTTATAATGGTGCAATGAAAATCATTTTGTCAAATTGGATTTTCATGTTTTTTATCTTCTTTATTAGGATCATCATATTTTTGAGTTCAATATTCATCTTCTTCATTCCCAGTAATATGACCAACTCAATGTTTTATTTCAATACAGAAAATTCCTTTTCGAGAGATTAAGACAGCGTCAATTTCAGTTTTTTCACCATTTCTTAGAGGTAATAGTAAATTTGTTAGTAAATATTCATCATTTCTTAAAAGTGGTCTAAGATGATAATTCACTCTCTTTTCACCAACTATTCCAGCTCTGTCATTAGCTGGTGTAAAAAAAGATACATGTTGATGTGCACCAATATGAATTCCTCCACCATCATTATAATCACCATGCTGATGTTTAATTTTAGAAATAATTATTAAGACAACAAAAGTACCAACACTTATTGCTGGTATAAGAATTGAAATTAAAATTATTCACCACATATCTAATTAAAAAACCTACTTCTTTTCTTTAATTAGTTTTTAAGTTCATCGAAACCTTTTTCATTATGTTTAATTAAATTGCTAACTGTTTCAGTAAATAATTTAAGTAATTCATTTTGTTGCGAAGCTAATTCCTCATCAGCTATATACTTCTCAAAGCAATGGCGAAGTAGCTTGGACTTTGTCATTTTTAATCTTGTTGCTGTTTTATCTAATTTTTCAAATACATCTTTTTCTAGATAAACAGCTTTATAATTATCCCTATTTGGAAATTTAAATACACTCTTAGCCATAATTAATTAAACCTATATAGATAATTCATGTTCGATATTTTCAAAACGTTCATCTTGTCTATCTAATCTACTATCAATTCTTTGAAGATGTTTGTTTTGTTGATCTTGAGTTTTCTTTAATGAACTAACATCATTCTTAAGATTTGCTATATCTTTTTCAATTCGTGTATTAAATTCTCTTTGTTCGCCCATAAACTCAATCAACAAATCTCTTGTTGATTTTTGTTTTTTAGTTGTTGGTCTAACTTGGCCACCATTAACTTTAATTTTTTTAACTTGAATAATATCACCAACTAAGTTTTTATTTTTCATAGATGAATAGATTTTGTATTTCTTCATTGATATTATAAATTTGATATGCTCCCAATATATAAAAATGAAAAAATAGAGGGATTTTAAAAATATTTTTAAAAAACTAAGTCAAATGCAGTTCACTATATATTAAAATTGCATATTAAAAATAAATACTTGTTATTGTAATCTCAATTAATAAATCTAATAATTAACTTGATAAAGATATAAACCACAAGGATTAGCTAAAGTATTAGCTGATCCTTTTTTTGGATTATTAATTAATCTTTTAATATCATCTAATGATTTTTTGTTTTCATTTAAATCAATCAAGCTGCCAATTATCATCCTTACCATGTTTCTCAAAAACCCATTACCATTAATGTAAATTTCAATTAAACCTTTTTTGTTTACTATTTTAATTGCATTAATAGTTCTAGTAGTGTTAGATAGTGCAGATTTACTAAATGATAAGAAATCATGAGTACCTACAAACAATTCTTTAGATTGATTTCATAAATCAAGATTAATAGGCTTGTTGTAGTTTAATAAATAATTATTTCTAAACAAATCAAATTCATTAGTGTTGATCAAATAAAGATAGGTCTTATTTTTAGCATCATATCTCGCATTAAAATTGTTCTCAACAACTGTAATACTATTAACCTTTATATCTACTGGAATTTTATATTTCAATGCATTCTTTAATTTCTCAACAGACAAGTTAATTTTATCTTCATGAAAATTAAAGTATTGGTGAACGGCATGAACTTTGGTATCAGTTCTTCCACTACCAACAATATCAATTTTCTTTTTGTAAATATCGCTTAAACCTTTTTCTATTGTTTGCTGAATAGAAATATTGTTCTTTTGTTTGCTTCAACCATGGTAGTTATTACCATCGTAGCTTATATCAATTAAGTAATTCATAATTAAGCTATACTAACGTATTCAATTCAGTTAAATGGTCCAAATACCATGTGTTTAGTAGTAAAGAAAATAAAGAAACTAAATAGCATACCTATTATTCCGATAGCTACAAAGTCTTTTCAACTGACACTATAGTTACGGTATCTTGTACGTTTTCTTCTTGGATCATAACTTCTAGCTTCCATCGCATTTGACAAATCATCTGCCTTATGGAAAGCAATTGAGAACATTGGCACAATCAGTGAAATTAAAGATTTAGTTTTATCTTTAATGTTACCATTTCTAAAGTCAACACCACGTGAAGCTTGTGCTCTTAAAATATTTTGTGACTCTACCAATAATGATGGAACGAATCTAATAGCTATTGCAAAAGTCATCGCTCATTCATTAACTGGTATTCTTAAATACGATAATGGGTGAAGTAAATCTTCAATACCAATGGTTAATTCAATGTTACTTGTGGTTGATACAAGAATAGTAATGATTGAAATCATTAGAATAATTTTGAATGAAACCATTGAAGTATTGATTAATACTTTGCTAGATAATGAGTATCATGTTGAACTATATCATAGATACAAAGTAATTCCACTTGCAGCTTTGGCTGAATCGTATTTAACACCTGAGTTGACTAGAACTGCATTTGGTTTATCATAAAAGACACCAATGATATTTCCACCCCAAATATTACCAACTAAGGATGTATATGCACCATCTGATGTAGTAAATAAGTGACTTGGATTATAATTTGATACATCACCAAAAATGACATTCATGTCATTATTGACTATATCAGAATTAAATCCTGGACTCTTATATGCAATTCAGTTAATTATTCCAAGTAATAGGAACATGATAATTCATGTCAGAAAAATTGACTTAAACAATTTTGCTGGTAATTTAGCAGATATCCAAATTAAAATAATCAAACATGTACTTATTAGAATTCCAAAAAAACCAATAGGTAGGAAAACAATTGTAATTAAAAAGACAGTAATGATTAATTTTACAGTTGGATTGATGTTATGCCAAAATGACTTTTTGTTTATGTATCTTTCTAAAGCGTTTTGCATAATTATACCTTTACCACCTTATTGATACATTCAGCAAGTTCTTCGACTGTTTTTGGTTGCATTGAATATAAGACATTGAATCTTTTGTCTTTTGCAATTAATGTGTCAATCATTTGCATAACCATTGGTTTAATAATGGTTGTATTTTTTATAAGTTCATCGTTTTTAAAAATGTTATATGGAGTATCAAAATATTTAACTTTTTTATCAGCAAGCACTATAACTTTATTAGCCATTTGCAATACTTGATTCATATCATGAGTGATGATAATAATTGTCTTATTTTGCTTTTTCAAATCTTGAATGAGTTCAAGAATTGATTTAACTCCAGCAGGATCTAACCCAGCTGTTGGTTCATCAAAAACCATGATATCTGGTTGAATTGCTAAGATTCCAGCAATAGCCACGCGACGTTTTTGGCCACCAGATAATTCAAACGGTGAACGTTTGAATAGGCTTTTATCAATTCCCATTTGTTTTAAATATTTAATTGCTAATTCTCTAGCCTCTTGTTTTTTAACACCAAGGTTAACTGGACCAAACATAACATCTTTTACAATATTATCTTTAAATAATTGGTATTCTGGAAATTGAAAAACCATTCCCACAGTTTTTCGCAAACGTTTAAAATGAGAAATTCTTCTTTTTTGACCAAAAATTTTGCAATCATTAAGTAAAAAAATGTTTCCGTATTTTGATTTTAATAGACCATTGAAATGAGTAACTAAAGTTGTTTTTCCAACTCCAGAGTCACCAATAATAAAGTAAATTTTGTTTTTCTCTAAATTTAGTGTTGTTGGCAATAATACTTCATGTTCTTCATTAGTTTTTTCATTAAAAACAATTCTTAAATGATCTAAAAATATAGCTGACTGTTGGTCTAGCAAAAATTCTTTTGCTTCTTTAATATTCAATGGTGAATCAAAGTTGACAACAGGAGTCTCTATTTTTTCCATAACTTTGCCACCTCTGTTGCTAATTTGTCTTTATCCAAAGTTAATGGAAATTTTGGATTTTCATTTTTAATTAATCTAGAAAGATTAAGTGTAAAAGGAAAATCAAGACAATTGTTTTTTAGGAAATTTTCATTTTCAAAAACAACTTTTGGTTCATCAAACTCTTGTAGTGAACCATTTTTAATAACTAAAACACGATCAGCATGGATAATTTCTTCCATGTCATGTGTGATAGAGATAATGGTTTTATGATATTTCTCTTTCAAAATAATCATTAATTCTTTTAAATCTTTTTTGCTTGTAGGATCAAGCATCGAAGTAGATTCATCAAAAATAATAATTTTTGGATCCATTGCAAGAACCGAAGCAATAGCAACTCTTTGTTTTTGACCACCAGAAAGTTGGTTTGCATTTAGGTGTAATAATTGTTCAATATTAACAATCCCTGCCACTTGCTTAATGATTGGTCACATTCTTGTTGAATTGACCAAACGGTTTTCCAAACCAAAAGCAATATCATCTTCAGCTGTTAAACCAATAAATTGGTTATCCGGATTTTGAAAAATAACACCAACATTATCACGCAATTTTTTTAGTGTGAAATTGCTTATAAGTGTTCCATAAACAAAGACACTTCCACTTCATGGTTTTAGCAATCCTACTAAAATTTTTGAAATAGTTGATTTACCACTACCATTGCTACCAACAATGCAAATATATTCACCATCATAAATATCAAAAGAAATATTTTTGATAGTAGGAACCAATTGTTTTTGGCTATAACCAAAAACAACATTGGAAAATCGAATTGCTACTTCTTTGTCTTTTTGCATTTTATTTTAGTCGATGTTTCTAATAATTATATACATAAATCTTAAATAGTAGATACTATCTTGATAATTTACTTTGTATATTGCGAGATTTAGTTTTAAAAAGACTGAAGGATAATGAGGTTGTAAATAATGTTAAACCAACATCGGCTAGGATTCCAAGAATTAAAATTATTGTTGTTTGTTCGACAATAATTTTATATGCGCTTAACACAGACAAAGTCAAAATCACAAAAATTGACAATAATTTAATCGAAATTATTGTTCAAGTATTTGCTCTTACTAAACGGAATGTTCTTTTAGCTGAATGCAATAGTTCATAAAGCAAATTGATGTTATTTGTCATATAAACAAGGTTATTTGCTAAGATAACAACATCTGCTGTCGCTTTAACAATATCATAACCTTGATCTATAGCAATACCAACATCAGCTAATTTTAACACTGGTCCATCATTAACTCCGTCGCCTACAAAAATAGCATTTTTGCTATTTTTCTTAATTTGTTTAAATTTAGTTATTTTGTCATCTGGTAAAAGATCACCATAAGCATTTTGAATCTCTAATTCTTGAGCGACATAGTTTACAGATTGTTGATTGTCACCTGAAAGAATATAAAAGTTATTAATTCCTATATTTTTTAATTTTGCAATAGTTTCTTTTGCGTCTGCACGGATTTGATCTTTGAATGTAATAACACCAATTAATTTATCTTCAATTGCTAAATAAATACAAGTTCAATTTTGGATGTTTTCATTGTTAATGAAAATTTTATTTTCATCAATCAATCGCTTATTTCCAACGATTATTTTTTTATTTCCTATTTTTCCAATCAAACCTCTACCTGAGAGAGTTGTAATGTTATCAATCTTTTTTTGATTTCTAATTTTTGAAGTAATTATTTTTGCTAAAACATGATTTGAATGTAATTCAATTGAACCAATTAAATCAATGATATCTTGTTCATTGTATTTCTTATCAAAAGATTTAACTTCATTAATTCTTAATTCACCAGTTGTTAATGTACCAGTTTTATCAAAAACAACAGTATCAGATTTTGCTAGTACATCGATGTATTTTTCTTCTCTGATAAGAATGTTACTTTTTGTTAAAGCGCTGATTGTAGCGAAGTATGCGACTGGAGTTGAAATAACAAATGCACATGGACAAGATGCTAATAAAACTGATAATCCAGCATTTAATCAAAGTTGTCAGCTATCTTTGTTAATGATGATTGGAATAACAATAATTAATATTGCAGCTGCAACAACAATTGGTGTATAAATCTTAGAAAATTTAGTAATAAATTTTTCTGAATTTGATTTTTGTTTTGAGGCATTTTTAATCAAATTTAAATATTGATGTGAAGTTGAATTTTCTGTAGTCGTTTTAACTTCACAAATTAATTCACCATCAATGTTAATAGCTCCAGATCTTAAATATGTATCTTTACTAACATCGAAGTATTTAGATTCACCGTTAATATATCTTGTGTCAATATTTGAAACACCTTTTATTACTGTGCAATCTACAGGAATAGCATCTCCAGGTTTTATTTGGATTAGATCACCAACTTTTAATTCACTTGCTAGCACAGAAACAATCTTATTATTGCTAAAAAGATTTGCTCTTTTTGGTGATGAATTCTTCAAAATTATAAGATGTTGATTAGTTTTATATTCAGCGATATCCTCAATTAATTCACCAAAATTGAATAAAATCACAACCATTGCTGCTTCAAAATATTCGCCAATTATAAATGCAGCAGTTATTGCAATTACAATTAATGTTTTCTCATTAATTTTGAGTTTAAATAAATTTTTAAAAGCATCAAAAAATATTTGATATGAATTACCAAGAACAATTACCAAATACAAAGCAAAAAGAATTCATTTGTTTGTATCGAATTTAAATATTTCTTCTTTATCTTTATATTGTGTTTCCAAAACAGTATAAGATAAGGCTAAAAGAATAATTGATAAAACAGCACTAGTAATATAAATTACAAGTTTAACTATATGTTCTTTATTCAACTTAATCTTTCCCATGATACATATTATAAATATGTTTATCTGACTAGTGTTTGGTTTATAAACTATAAACAAAAAAGCCCATTAGGGCTTTTAAAGTAATTCGAGATAAACTTAGCCTGATTGGCTTATTTTGAAATTTTTATCAGTCTTTATCTTTGACTAGATATTATAGACGAGAAAATTGAAACTTATTTTTTGTTAAATCAGACAATAATTTCTTCATGTCATCTTTTGACAATGAAATAATTGATAAGTCATACTTACCTGGTTTTGTCTTGTCAGTGATGAATTTATCACATAATAGACATGTAGCAGCAGCGCTGTTTTGAGTTAATATCTTAGTGAATAGAGCAACTTTTTTGCTGTCTTTTAGGTTAATGTTAATTCTAACTCTTCTGCCTAATAATTCCAAACCGTTTAATAGTACGTTATTGTATTTAATAACATCGATGTTACCACCAGATACCATTAAAGCGATCTTTTCACCTTTTCTGTACTTAATTTTATTAGCTAAAATTGCAGCAGTTGGCATTGCACCTGCACCTTCAGCAATAACTTTTCCATCGTATGAAAGTGTTGCAATTCCCTTGATGATTTCGTCTTCAGTAACAGTAACGATTTCATCAACTAAATGACGGATGATATCAAATGTGATTGTACCTGGAGTTTTAACAGCACATCCATCAGCTAATGTTGGAACTCCAGTTGCATAAGAAACAATTTTCTTTTTATCAAATGACATTTTCATTGCAGGGAATTGTGCAGATTGAACACCTATGATACGGATTTTTGGATTCATTACTTTAGCAGCTGTAGCAATACCAGCAATTAATCCACCACCACCAATTGGAACGATGAATGTATCTAAATCACGGATTTGACCTAATGCTTCTAAAGCGATTGTTCCTTGTCCTGCGATTGTGTATACATTATCATAAGGTGGGATTTCTACGTATCCTTTTTCCTTAGCTAATTTCTTACTTAATGCATAAGCAGCATCAAAAGAAGGTTGTGGAGCTAAAATAACATTACCTCCAAAATTCTTTGTTGCATTAACTTTGCTTAATGGTGCATTAGATGGCATTACAATGTAAGATTTAATGCCCATCTTTGTAGCTGAGATAGCCGTACCTTGAGCATGGTTACCAGCAGAAGCACAAATAACACCTTTTTTCTTTTGTGCATTTGTTAAGCTAGCGATAGCATTATATGCACCTCTGATTTTGAAAGATTTTACTCTTTGGAATGTTTCAACTACGTGGTAAAATGAAGCTTTAAATCTTTCTGATAATACATTACAGTATTTTAAAACGCAGGGATAAACTATTCCTGATTTTAAAAATCGATCCTCAGCATCAATGATGTCTGAGAATTTAACGGGGTTTGTTCATTTTTCTTTCATTAATTTTTTCCTCCATTTAAATTATAACACAACGGTAATTAAAATAGAATTAAAAAATATTTAAATAAAAAATGTTTTTATGTTATATTGGTTGAAAAAAAACGATGTATAATAATCTTTGCAAGGTCAATTGCTGCTATTTTTGTAGTAGAGGAAAGTCCATGCTTGCACATCCTGCGATGGGTGTAGTGATTTAGTGGGATCAAAAAATAAATCCCAGCATAACACTTGTGTTATGACGGCGAAATTATTAGCTAAAGAATCCTAAGATTCCATGCTGCTAATTTGTTAAAGTGCCACAGAGACGAGCTAGAGAGAAATTTCTAGATGAAACGCGGTAAACCCCTAAAGCAAGAAACCTAAATTATGGTGAGGGAACGCAAAGAACAGGAACTGAATTGTTTTTTGTGACTTAAAGTTCACTTTAAGTAGATAAATAATTGACGGCGAGTTTTCGCAACAGAACATGGCTTACATTGCAACAAACGATAGTTGTGCTCAGTAGTATACAATTATCAATAACAGAGCTAGGAATTGTCCTAGTTTTTTTATTTTATGACGTTAGTTTTTGTGGCCATAAACCAAATTTGCTACCAAATCCCACCTAAAATACTGGCAAAATTTGGATTTTTTTATAAAAAAAGCAAAAAATATAAAAAAATATTTAAAATATCTTATTATTTATATATAATTTTAACACTTACATTCTCAAAAATTTATATTCGTATGAATGTAATACAAATCACAAGGATAGAAAAAAATGGCTAATAAATTGAACTACAAAAACATGTCTTATTCTGAATTAGTAAACTGCAGAGATTTCGGAAAAATAGACATTAATTTTGATGAACCAAATTTGTTGCAAATGCAACGTGATTCATATCAAAAATTCTTAACTGATGAATTAGAAAAACTTATCGTTAGTTATTCTCCAGTAAAACATGCTAGGAATAATCGTTATGAAGTTGTCTTCAAAGGAATTAGTTTTGCTAAACCTTTGAAAACTGAGGAACAATGTCGTAATGAAAGAAAAAACTATGAGCAAGCACTTTATGTGGATGTTGAAATTGTCGACAACAAAAGCGGTGAAATAATCAAAGTTAGAAAAGAACGTAAAGGATTAACAAAAGGAATTTTCTTTGCTAACATTCCAATTATGACTGAAAAGGGAACTTTCATCATCAATGGAATTGAAAAGTTTGTAATTTCCCAAATTCTACGTGCACCAGGTGCATACATTTTCAATAAATCACAAATCAAATTGAATAACAAAAAACGTGTTAACACTGGATACATTTGTGAAATCTTACCATCTAGAGGTACATTATTAAATTTTATTTACGATGAAAATTTGCATATCCTAAAAGCTTTAGTACGTAACTCATTGGGTGATGCTGTTATTGAAGTTCCAGCAACATTATTACTAAAAGCTTTTGGTATGACTCAAAAAGGAATTCGTGACGCATTTAGTGATGACTTAACAATTCTTGATACTTTAAGCGCAGAAAAATTAAAAGACAAAGATACAATTACGAAATATAACCATGATGATATTGTTCAAGATCCTGAAATCATGGAATATCGTAGTCAAGTTGAAGAATTTAGAAATTTAAAAGAATCTGGAAAGGGTTCTCCAATTGACACAAAACTTAAACATTACGTTGTTAAGTATGAAGACTGTCTAAAAGAAATTAATGAATTAACTGCTCTTTACGACAAACTTTGAGAAGAGAACAAAGAAAAGTACGAAGATTTCCAAAAACAATTACTTTCTGCTTCTTCTCCTGAAGAAAGAAAACGTGCTGAAAACAAAATTGCTGCTATTCAAAGCAAAATGAATAGAGTTTTAGACCAAAGAACTCAACTTAAAGACAAGGAGAGAGTAGAAATACTTGATGTAATCATTACTGAAAAAGCAGCTAAAGATTTAATTTCAAAATTTTCTATTTCAACTAGAAGTCTTGAATCTGATACAAGTAGTAAGTCTAATCCTGTGTGCTACCAAGATGTTATTGTTGCTCACTTTATGGACCCACGTAAGTATGATTTAACATGTGCTGGTAGATATCGTACACTTCACAAGATGCACGTTTCTGATCGTTTATACCAAAGAACACTATTCAAAGACATCTTATACAAAAATGGAAAAGTGTTCTTAAAACAAGGAACTTTAATTACCAAGAAAGAATTAGCCGCTTTCAAAGAAGCTGCTAAGAATAAAGAACTTGATATTATTCGTGAAATTCAAATTCCTAACAAAACAAAAGCCATGAAAAATCAATGCATGACTGTTGAATGTGTAGATGTTTATCAAGATAATGATCGTCAAATCGAATGAACTCCAATTATTGGTGAAACATCTGATGATGAAAGATTATCAAATTGTTACACATTATCATTAGCTGATTTCATTGCTTGCATGTCATATACTATCAACTTACTATCTGGTATTGGACAATATGATGACATTGACCACTTAGGCAACAAACGTTTACGTCTAATTGCTGAACAATTAAAAGCTAAATTACAAATCGGAATGGCTCGTGTTGAAAAACACATTAAAGATAAGTTAGCTTCAGTTTCTATTGCTACTGCCAATGAAGAACAACAAGAAAAATTTGCTAAGAATATGACACCTTCAAAAGTTGTTAATACTAAATCTTTCCAACTTGTTGTTAAAAACTTCTTTAACACTAACCAATTAACACAATTCGTAGATCAACAAAACCCATTATCAGAACTTTCTAATAAACGTCGTATTTCTGCGATGGGTGATGGTGGTATATCTCGTGAAGACCCCAACCTAGATATCCGTGATATTCACTATTCACAATACGGAAGAATTTGTCCAATTGAAACACCTGAAGGTATGAACATTGGTTTAATTATGTCATTAGCTTCATTTACGCAAATTGACAAAAATGGATTCTTGATTTCACCATATCATCCAGTTAAAAATGGTGTAATTCAAAAAGAAGTTGTTTGATTAGCTCCTTTAAGTGAAGATGAATATGCAATATGTGAAGCTGTAATTCCACATGATGAAAACGGTAAGATTTTAGTTAAGACAGCTATTTGTCGTTATCGTTCAAACCAAGAAGAATTACCAGTTGATCAAATTGATTACATTGATATTGCACCAAGACAAGTAGTTTCAATTGCTGCTAGTGCAATTCCATTCTTGGAACATGATGATACAACTCGTGCATTAATGGGTGCAAACATGCAACGTCAAGCTGTTCCATTAATTCATCCATATGCACCAATTGTTGGTACAGGTACTGAATATAAAATTGCTCACGACTCTGGACTAACACTTGTTGCTAAAAATGATGGTGTAGTTGAAAAAGTAGATGGTAACCAAATTTCAATTCGTACTAAAGATGGTAAACTTGACAACTATAAACTTGTTAAGTATCACAAATCTAACCAAGACACATGTATTAATCAAGCCCCAATTGTTTCAATTGGTCAAAAAGTTAAAGCTAATGATACTTTAACTGATGGACCAGCAATGTACAATGGTCAATTAGCGTTAGGTAGAAACCCACTTGTAGCTTTCACTACATGAAATGGATACAATTATGAAGATGCTATTGTAATCTCTGAAAGATTAGTTAAAGACGATGTATATACTTCAATCACAATTGAAGAACATACAGTCAACTGCTTAAGAACAAGCAATGGTGATGAAGAAATTACTCGTGATTTAAATAACGTTAGTGATGATGCTAAACGTTACTTAGACGAGGACGGAATCATCATGGTTGGTGCTGAAGTTCATGAAGGTGACATCTTAGTTGGTAAACAAACTCCTCGTGGACAAAGTGATTTCTCACCTGAAGAAAAATTATTGCAAGTAATTTTTGGTGGAAAAACTAAAGGATACCGTGAAAGTTCATTAAAAGTTCCACATGGTGGTGATGGTATTGTTGCTAAAGTTCAAAGATTCAGTGTTGCTAACAATGATGAACTTGATGATGACGTAATTGAATGTATTAAAGTATTCATTATTCAAAAACGTAAGATCCAAATTGGTGACAAAATGTCAGGTCGTCATGGAAACAAGGGATGTATTTCTATTGTAGCTCCAGTAGCTGACATGCCATTTATGGATGACGGAACACCTATTGATATTTGTTTAAACCCATTAGGTGTACCTTCACGTATGAATATCGGTCAAGTACTAGAAATGAACTTAGGTTTATCAATGCGTGTGCTTGGTCAACAAAAAGCAATTGAATTTGTTTTCAACGCAAAATCAAATGCTGAAGCTGTTAAATTATTTGTAAGCAACTTTGGTATTCCTACTGAAAAAGCCAAAGTGTTGGTTAAATCAATTAACAAATACTGCAAACAAAATGACATTACTACTTATGAAGAAGCTAAGAAAAAGATTTCTTATAACGATGTGTTATTAATGGTTAAGAACGCTGGACTTGATATTGAAGTATTGAACTACAAAGCAATTACTCCAGTATTCTGTGGAGCTAGTGTTGATGATGTAGTTAAAAACTTAGCAGAGGCTAGATTTGATACAAAAGACAAATCTAAACTTGGTAAGTTCCAGTTGTTTGATGGAAAAACTGGTGAACCATTTGACGGATTAACAACTGTTGGAGTTATGTACATGATGAAACTTGACCACATGGTTGATGACAAGATTCATGCACGTGCTGTTGGTCCATACAGTAAGATTACTCAACAACCACTTGGTGGTAAATCACAAAATGGTGGTCAGAGATTTGGTGAAATGGAAGTTTGAGCGCTTGAAGCTTATGGTGCTGCGCATAACTTACAAGAAATTCTAACCATCAAATCTGATGATGTTAAAGGACGTAATGGTACATACAATTCTATTGTTAAAGGTAAGAAAATTCCTGAACCAGGACTACCTGAAACATTCAAATTACTTTCTAAACAACTTCAAGGTCTTGCTTTAACTATGTCAGTTATTGACCAAAAAGGTAAGGTTGAAGATATCAATACTTATACTGCTGTAAGCGATGATGAATTCAAACAAAATGAAAATGCAAGTGCATTGAGTTCATTCAATGATTTTGATATTGCTTCAGAAGATGAAGAAGACAATTATTAAAAGGTGGCAAGAGGTAAATTATGGCTGTTAAAAAAATAGATGAAATTAAAGGACTAAACTTAGGTTTAGCTTCTCCTGAAAGAATCCGTAGTTGATCTCATGGGGAAGTTACTCGTAGTGAAACAATCAATTACAAAACTTTAAAACCTGAAAGAGGAGGACTATTTGATGAAGCAATCTTTGGTCCAATTAAAGATTTTGAATGTTCATGTGGTAAATATAAAAAAGTAAAATACCGTGGTAAAGTCTGTGAACGTTGTGGTGTAGAAATTACTGAATCAATTGTTCGTAGAGAAAGAATGGGTCATATTGAGTTACCTATTCCTGTTGCTCATACATGAATGATTAAGGAATTACCTAATCCATCAAAAATTTCTTTATTGTTAGATATTCCTTATAAAGAAGTTGAACAAGTTGTTTACTTTGTTAACTACATTATTTTGGACGACAATGGTAATCCAAACTTCAAAACCAAAGATGTTATTGATTTAAATAACGTTCGTTCTTCAAAAGCTAATCGTATTAAACTTCGTAAGATCTTAATGCAAGACATTATGAAGAAACTAGACAAGAATTCATTTGATTATGGTCGTGCTAGTGATTATGCTGCAAGATTGCAAGATTCTTCATTGCCATTCAGCATTGAAGAAGTTTTCAATTTCATTACTAAATATGCAGGAATTAAATTTGGTATTGGGGCTGAAGCTATTCAAACTTTATTAAGACAATTAGATCTTCAATCTGAATTGAATTATGTTCAGAAACAATTAAAGAAAACTGATCCTAATAAAGTTGAATTTAGAAAATTAATTCGTCGTGTTGAAACTATTAAATGATTCATTGAATCAAATAATAAACCAGAATGAATGATTTTAAATGTTATTCCTGTAACTCCACCTGACACACGTCCAATCGTTCAATTAGATGGTGGTAAGTTTACTACGAGTGATATTAACAACTTCTACCGTAAGATTATCATTCGTAATGAAAGATTAAAACACTTAATTAGTTTAAATGCTCCAACAATTATTCTTAACAACGAAAAACGTATGTTACAAGAATCAGTAGATGCATTATTTGATAATGCAAGTCGTAGTAAACCGGTTATGTCTAAAGACCACCGTGCTTTAAAATCATTAACTGATCACTTAAAAGGTAAACAAGGTTTATTTAGACAAAATTTATTAGGTAAACGTGTTGATTATTCAGGACGTTCTGTTATCGTTGTTGGTCCAGAATTAAAATTAACTGAAGCTGGAATTCCAACTGAAATGATTCTTAAATTATTCAAACCATATATTGTTCATGAACTTATTCGTCGAACAGATGATATTGGTAATGAAATTAAACCAATTGCTAGCAACGTTAAAATTGCCGAACAAATGATCATGAAAGAAGATGACCAGATTTGGGATGTTGTTCGTAAAGTTATTAAACAACGTCCAGTGTTATTAAACCGTGCACCTACACTTCACCGCTTAGGTATTCAAGCGTTTGAACCACAAATGGTAGCTGGTAAAGCAATTCGTTTACACCCATTAGCTTGTGCTGCTTTCAACGCTGACTTCGATGGTGACCAAATGGCTGTCCACTTACCAATTACTGATGATTCAGTAAAAGAAGCTCGTAGTGACTTAATGGCTGCTGGACATATTTTAGGTCCAAAAGATGGTAAACCTATTATTACTCCATCACAAGACATGTTAATTGGTATTTACTATTTATCTAGTGAAGTTGAAAATGGTAAAGGTCAAGGTACAATTTTTGCAAATGTTAATGAAGCATTAAAAGCATACCAATTAGGCGCTGTATCATTAAGATCTGTAGTAGGAATTTCAACTAAAGCTTACCCTGAAAAAACTTTCGCTAAAGAAGGAATTATCATTACAACAATCGGTAAGATTATTATTAATAATGCTCTTCCAGCATCATTCAACTATGTTAATGATGTAAACGGACTAATAAGCAAAGATGATTTAATTAGTTTCACAACTAATATCCATGAAGTTATTAGCAAAAGACCAATTAGCAAACCATTTGCTAAAAAATCAGTAAGTAACTTAATTTTAATGCTACACAGAAAATATCCTGATGCTATTGTTTCTTCAACAATGGATAAGATTAAAGACTTAGGATTTAAATACTCAACTAAGAGTGGAATTACTATGTCAGTATTTGATATTCCATCATACAACAACAAATATGAGTACTTTGTTGATGCTGATAAACAAGTAACTAAATTCCGTAAACAATTTGCTAAAGGTTTATTAACAGATGATGAAAGATATACTAAAGTAGTTACTCTTTGAAATGATGTTAAAGACAAAGTTACAAAAGACATTGAAAAGATTATGAATGATCCAGCAAATGCTCATAACTCTGTCATTATCATGGCAAACTCAGGTGCTAGAGGTAACGTATCACAATTTACCCAATTATTAGGAATGCGTGGTCTTATGAACCGTTCATATAACTATGAACGTAAAACTGGCGGCCACGTTATTAAAGATACAATCGAAGTTCCAATCAAAGACTCATTCATTGATGGTTTAACAATTAATGAATACTACAACTCTTCATATGGTGCTCGTAAAGGTATGGCTGATACTGCGATGAAAACATCAAAATCTGGTTACATGACTCGTAAACTAGTTGATGCTGCACAAGAAGTTATTGTTACTGAAGATGATTGTCATACAACAAAAGGTGTAGAAGTTTCTGCAATTATTGATACTTTCGAAAATGTTGTTATTGAATCATTGTATGACCGTATTGTAAACCGTTATAGTATGGACGCAATATTCAATCCTAAAACTAATGAACAATTAGTTGGTCCAAATGAAATCATTACTCCAGAAATTGCTAAAGCAATTGAAGCTTGTGGTATTGAAAAAGTAATGGTTAGAAGTGCAATTCACTGTAGAGCTAAAAATGGTATTTGTCGTCACTGTTTCGGTAACGATTTAACAACTAATAAACCTATAGAAATCGGAACTGCAATTGGTGTAGTTGCTGCTCAATCAATCGGTGAACCTGGTACACAGTTAAACTTACGTACTTTCCATACTGGAGGTGCTAGTGGTTCAGCTGGTGGTAACATCGCTCAAGGTTTCGAACGTTTGAAACAATTATTCGACATGATCCCTCCAAAAGATTATGAAATCGCTTTAATTAGTGAAGTTGATGGAACTATTATGTCAAGAACTGCAACTGATGATGGCTACATTATTAAAGTTGAAACTGATACAACTCGTGAAGTTGTTTCATATAAAGCTCCATTAAATGCAGTATTTAGAGTTAAAGTTGGTGACCATGTTAGTCCTGGAGACAAGATTACTAATGGTTCTGTAAACATTAATGAGTTATTACGTGTAGCTGGAATTAAAGCTGCAAGAGATTACTTATTAAAAGAAGTACAAAAAGTATATCGTTTACAAGGTATTGAAATTAGTGATAAATATATTGAAATCATCATTCGTCAAATGACTAACAAGATGAAAGTTTTAAACCCTGGTGATTCTGAATATTTTATTGGTCAAATCATCAATATTAATGATTACATCAATGTAAACAACCAATTATTAGCTAATGGTCAACACCCAATTACTGCTATAAACGTAATTTATGGACTTGATGAAATTCCCGCTCACAGCGATTCATTCCTTTCAGCTGCAAGTTTCCAAGATACAAAGAAAATCTTAACTGATGCAGCTATTAAGAATCAATTTGATTACTTAAAAGGATTAAAAGAAAATGTAATGTTAGGACGTTTAATTCCTGCTGGTACTGGACTTAAAAAATCTAAAGAATAGATTTTCTTATTAGAATATCTAAAACCAGAGCTATGTTGCAAAAAAGTGAGCATTTTTACTACAAAACTTCTCCAAAATTTTGTTTCAAAACATACTTCTCTTTAACAAGTAAATTTCGACAATTTTTTGTTGTCCATTAAAGTTTGTACCTCTATGAGAATTTAACAATATCTAATTGGTGAATTAATTCCATCTTCAAGGACATTATTCATATTTTTCACTTCTCTATATCAAGAAAACTAAATAAAGTTTTGCTTAGTATTAGTTTTCTTAAATTATATGCCGCAGATCTTAATCTTGGAGTAATGTTGCAAAAAAAGTTGGAAAAGTATATATGTATACTTTGTATACATATACCCAGAATGACATGTTAAGTGCAACACTTGAATTATAGGTGAAGTATTAAAAAAATGTCAGCAAAAAATTATATCCACTATGTGGATATTTTTTTGTTT
>CADAXN010000001.1 GCA_902791895.1 uncultured Ureaplasma sp. | reverse complement strand
GCGAAAGTTAGAGATAATTAACCGTGTATTAACATTGCCTTTCTGCTTTGTACAAGCATACGCAGTTATGGCGTTAATTCTAAGTATGAATAACTCTTCTCCTGCTGGAAAGATTTTCTCTATCTTTGGTAAGACATCAATGTCTGAATTATCAGGTGGAGAAATCTTCGGAATGATGATGATTCTAACTGGTGGTGCTTATGTTTCTATATTCTTTGGTGACATGATTACTAAACGAGGAGTTGGTAATGGAATTACTGTTATCATCTTAGCTGGTATTTTATCAAACTTATTTGGTAACTTTAGAGCAGTATATCAAACAATAGCTAGCAAATTCAGTCAAACTGAATCAACTTACATGTTAGCTGTAGTATTGACATTCTTGATTTACATCTTATTCTACTTCCTTGTATTGCTGATTGTAACTTTCATCAATAACGCAATTAGAAAAATTCCAATTCAACAAACAGGTGAAGGTTTAACTCACGATGTTAAAAACTTACCATATTTACCAATCAAGTTTAACTCTGCAGGAGTTATACCCGTCATCTTTGCAAGCAGCATTATGACAATCCCAAGTACTATTGCTCAATTCTTAAGCGAGGGTGATGCAAAGTGAGTAATTCAAGATTACTTCACTCTCGAGTCTTGGTCGGGTATGAGCTTGTACTTCATATTCATTATCTTGTTCACATTCTTCTACTCATATGTACAAATTAATCCTCAACAGTTACAAGAAAACTTTGAGAAGTCCGGAAAGTTTATTCCTGGAGTTAAATCAGGAGAGGATACAAGTAAGCACATTACTAAAGTATTAAACCGTGTTAACTGGCTTGGTGGTCCATTCTTAGCAGTTATTGCTACTTTACCATATTTCGTATCTAAACTTTCTGGTATTCCTTCAGGTTTAGCACTTGGTGGAACTGGTATCATCATTATTGTAAGTGCTTCGATTGAAATTTGGAACTCAATTAAATCTGCTCTTACAAATACTGGATATGAGCAAACAAGAAAAACTATCCAAGCAAAATATTTTGATGATCAACACAAAAATGATAATTCTGTGGAGGAATTATGATAAATAAAAAATTACCAAACATCATTTTTTTGGGTGCTCCCGGTAGTGGAAAAGGAACTATTGCTAAACAACTTGTAGAAAAATATAATTATGTTCATTTCTCTACTGGTGAAATGTTTCGTGAAACAATGAATCTTGATTCACCACTAGCTGCTAAGATACGTCTATATATGCAACAAGGTAAACTTATTGATGATGATATCACTAACAATATGATTAAAGGTTATCTTGTTGATGCATTAGCAGCACAGAAACCTTTTTTATTAGATGGTTATCCACGAACAATAGATCAAGCAGAATTCTTAAAAACTGTTTGTGACATTGATTTAGTCATTTATTTAGACATTGAAGATAATGTTGCTATCAAACGAATAACTGGTAGAAGAAATTGTCCAGGTTGTGGTGAAATATACAACATATTCTATAAAAAACCGTGTCGTGATGGCATTTGTGATAAATGCAATTCAACTCTTGCTCAAAGGAAAGATGATAATGTCGAAACAGCAATAAGTCGTTTCAATACTTATAAGACACAAACAGCCCCACTAATAAACTATTACACCAAAACTAACAAGTTAGTAGCTATCAATGTTGGTGAAGAAGGTGTTGCTGATATTTTTATAAAAGTTTGTAAATTGATTGAAAATAAATAATGATTTTATTAAAGACACCAGAAGACATTGTTAAGATTAAAAAAGCCTGTGAAATTTGGAAGAAAGTTAGAACGGAATTACCAAATTTTGTTAAACCTGGTGTTAGTACTCGTGAATTAGACATAATTGCTCGAGACTTGATTATCAAATATCAAGGAACTCCTACATTTCATAAACTCTATGATTTTCCAGGTTATGTATGTATCAGTGTAAATGATGAACTAATTCACGGAATCGGTGGCGATTATAAATTAAAGCCAAATGACTTAATTACTTTTGACATTGGTGTAACCTATCAAGACCATGTGTGTGATTCTGCTTTCAGTATGATTACAACTCCAGGAGATAATCCTAATGCTGCAAAAATACTAAAAGCAACTTACAAAGCTTTAATGGAAACAATTAAAGAAATTAAACCCAATGTTCATTTAGGTGATATATCAGCCAAAACATATGCAGTAGCACAAAGTGAAGGCTATGAAGTAATTAAGACATATGGGGGGCATGGATGTGGTAATGCCCCTCATGAAGATCCCATAATTCTAAATTATGGAAAACCACATACTGGTATTAAATTAGTACCAAACATGGTTCTATGCATAGAACCAATGCTAATGACTGATTCGGATGAATACTATGTAAAATCCAACGACTGAACTGTCATTTCCAAGAATCATAAATTAACATGTCATTATGAACACATGGTTTTAGTGACTAGTGATGGATTTGAGATTTTAACAAAAACTAATGTTGAAATGGCAGATAAATTGCTAAAATATTAATACATATTTTTAAAAAAGGAGAAATTAAAAAAACAAGTTTAACAAAATATGGCAAACGATAATATTCAAATGTCAGGTGTAGTTACCGAAACAATAAACGGTAGTACTTACAAGGTAAGATTAGAAAATAATATCGAAATTACCGCCCACGTATCTGGTAAAATGCGTCTTCACAAAATTCAGATTTTACAAGGTGATACTGTTACAGTTGAGTTGAGTCCATACGACTTAACATGTGGTAGAATAACATACCGTCAAAAGTAGACTAACTATTTTGTTAGACTAAGAAAGAGAAAAAATATGAAAGTAAGATCTTCAGTAAAACCAATCTGCAAAGATTGTAAAGTTATTAAAAGAAATGGAGTTGTGATGGTGATTTGCAAAAATCCTAAGCACAAACAACGTCAAGGATAATAAACTATGGCTCGTATACTAGGTGTAGATATTCCTAATGGAAAGAAAATTAAGGTATCACTTACCTATATTTATGGTATTGGTGATTCACGTGCTTTAGAAATTTGTTCTAAAGCAAAAGTTGATCCAGAAAAGAAAACTGCTGATTTAACAGAAACAGAATTAGCAGCTATTCGTGAAGTTGGTATCAAATACACTCTTGAAGGAGATTTACGTAGAGATGTTGCTATGAACATCAAGCGTCTTCAAGAAATTAATTGTTACAAAGGTATTCGTCACCGTAAGAGTTTACCAGTAAGAGGACAAAGAACAAAGTCTAATGCTCGTACTCGTAAAGGTCCACGTAAAACAATTGCTAACAAGAAAGTTGAAACTAAATAATAGGAAAGGAAGTTTATGGCACAACAAAATAAAAAAAGTGATGCAAAAGTTTCAAAAGCAAAAGCTAGAAAAAAACGTAAACTTGCTGATGTTAATGGGGCAGCTCATATTCACTCGACAGTGAATAACACTATTGTAACTATTACTGATTTAAATGGTAATGCTATTACATGATCAAGTGCTGGTGCAATTGGATATAAAGGTTCAAAAAAATCAACTCCATATGCAGCAGGATTAGCAGCTACTCAAGCTGCTAAAGCTGCAATGCTTTTAGGTTTAAAGACTGTAAAAGTATATGTAAATGGTACAGGACAAGGTAAAGAAACAGCTATTCGTTCATTAGCCGCTGCTGGATTAAAGATTACTGAATTAAATGATGTAACTCCACTTCCACACAATGGTTGTCACCCACCAAAGAAACCTCGTTAATAAAGGAGAAAAAATATAAATGAAAAAGTTTTTAAGATACGAAATTAATCCAAAAATCGATGAAAAAAACCCTCAACAAGCAAAATTCGTAATTACCCCATTAGAAAAAGGAATGGGTAATACATTAGGTAATGCATTACGCAGGACTTTATTATTTGATATTCCTGGTTCATCTATTTTTGCAATCAAAATTAATAATGCAACACATGAGTTTCAAGCTTTAGATGGCATTAAAGAAGATGTCACTCAAATCATTTTAAACCTTAAAGGTTTAGTTGTTAAAATTGATGACAACGCTTTTAGTGACAATGATTTAGAAACTACCCACATTGAACAATGACCAGTAATGGAAATTGAAACAACTGGTAAAAAAGTAGTGACTGCTAGCGATATCAAAGTTCCAGCTGGATTTGAAGTTATTAACAAAGATTTATACATTTGTGAATTAACTTCACCAAAATCAAAATTAGATTTAAAGATTTATGCAACTAGAGGTTATGGATTCACAACTTTTAGTGTAAACCATGAAAAAGTTAATGCATTATCAATCATTGCAACTGACTCTGACTTTTCACCAATTGTTAGTGTTAACTACTACGTTAACGAAAAGAGAATTTCTAAGCATGAAGTTGGTGATGAATTAACAATTGAATTGAGCACTAATGGTGCAATTAGTCCATCAGATGCAATGGCATATGCTGCTAAAGTATTATCTGAACACTTACAACCAATTATCAACATTAATGAAAGAATTAATGAAATTAAGTTGATGGTTGAAGAACGTCAAAACAAAGAAAACCAAACAGCTTCAATTGCAATTGAAGATATGAATTTATCTGTTCGTTCATTCAACTGTTTAAAACGTGCTGGAATTCAAACAGTTCAACAATTAATTGACAAACCTCGTTCTGAAGTTGAAAGAATTAAAAATTTAGGTAGAAAATCACTGCGTGAAATTCAAAAGAAACTTCTTGAATATGGTTTCACTTTTAAAGAAGAAACTAGAAAATCTGATGATTTAGATTTATCAGAAGAAAACATTTAATTAGAAAGATTTTAATATGTCATTTATAAACAAAAAAGGTAAAACTTCTAGTTGAAGAAAAATGGTAATTCGTCAACAAGTTAGTGATGTAATTGCATATGGTCAAATTAAGACTACAATTACAAAAGCTAAGGAAACACAAAAACACGTTGATACTATTATCACTTTAGCAAAAGACAACACATTAGCTAGTGATCGCAAAATGCATAGCATTTTCTTAAAAACAGCAACCATGGATGTTAATCAATTAGTTAAAAAAGCTCACACAATCGCTAAAAAGTACGAAAACCGTAAAGGTGGATATACAAGAGTAGTTCGTATTGATGAGCGTGATGGTGACAATACAACAGTTGCTGTACTTCAACTTGTTTAATTACTGCTAATACAACAAAATTATTATTTTCATATTGTCCTTATGTTCTTATAGGCATATGAGAATTTTATTTTTATCAATATAAATTAAAGTTCTATTTAACTCCAAAACTAAACATAATATATATATAATTATTCCACTATGAGTAGAAAAGATCAAATAACTGGCCGTGGTCAAATGACAGGTAATTCGAGATCACATGCACTAAATCATTCACGTAGAACGTGAAAAGTTAATTTGCAACCAGTAAAAGTAAAAACTGGAAAAAACTCTTCAAAACGTGTAATGGTTAGTACAAAGACTATGAAAACATTAAGAAAACAAAATAAATTAGCTTAATTTGTTTTTAATTATCGAATTGTGATTTTGGTTTGAATAACCAGAATCACTTTTTATTTAACTAACTTTAATGACATATAAGTTAAATAGATTGAGCGGTAATATATTTATATGTATAATTAATACGAAATAATTGCCGTCTTAGCTCAATCTGGCAGAGCAACTGACCTGTAATCAGTAGGTTGTTGGTTCAATTCCAATAGACGGCACCATAAAAATGAACTGCAAACCGCAGTTCATTTTTTATTTTAAATTCAGTCAGCAAAATAAAAGTTATTTTCTAAAATTTTCTCATTTCTTATTTCTTAAAATTTGAATCTCTTGTTTATAATAAGGCTTGCCATTAAATCATGGAGTTTCAAGTATTTTTGGAATAGAAGTTAATTTTGGATGATATACAACTTTTAGAATATTATCAAAACCTAAAGTTCCATAACCAATATTTTCATGTCGATCTTTATGTGCATTAATTGGGTTTTTAGAATCATTTAAATGGATAACTTTTAATTTATCAATACCGATGATTTTATTGAATTCATCAATTATTTCATCAAAATTTTCAATTTGATAACCACTGTCATTTATATGACATGTATCTAAACAAACGCCAATATTTTTTGGATAATTTACTTTATCGATAATTGATTTTAATTCGTTAAAATTTTTGCCAATTTCTGTTCCTTTTCCACTCATAGTTTCCAGGCAAATTACAACATCAGTTTTACCAATTTTTTGGAAAATTTCATTAATCCGATTGGCAATGTTTTTTATTCCTTCTTCAACGCTACAATTTGTAGCGTTGCCTGGGTGTAAAACAAAATATTTAGCACCAATTTCCATAGTCCTTTTTATTTCTTCAGCTAAAAAATCTACGACAAATTTGCGCTTTGTGGGATCAGCATTCGCAAGATTAAGAATATAAGGAGCATGGACAATTACATTTTCAATTGATATGTTATTTTGTTTTGCAATTTTTCTAAATTCAGAAATTTTTAAATTTTGAATTTTAGTTCTTGTTGTAGATTGAGGTGCTCCTGTATAAATCATAAAAGAGTTTGCATTATATCCCAATGCTTCTTTTATACTCCCGACTAGATATTCAGGTGCTTTCATGCTAACATGTGAGCCAATATGCAAATCATTTATTATTTCCATAAAATAAAGTATATAACATAAATTATAAATATAATTATAACTATAATATGTTGTCATTTCTATTCGGTGAAGCAACAAATCAACCACTAATGACAGGACCACAAGTAGCTCTTATTTTTGTGTTTTTTGTTGCTTTGGTTTTTTTAGTCTCAATAATTAAAAAAATCTATTACCGATATCGTTGACATCGTAGATTTTACATAGTGCCTCGTATTAGAATCAAAGGTATTACCAATGTAGCAATGACAATTTCTTTGTCAATTTCAATTATTTTATTGCTAACTGTTATTACTTCTGGACTTTTAGGAGTTGTTTTTAGAGCATATCCTGGTTTTAGAGTCATGATTGAAGGTATATTAATTCAAATTGGTGGGTTACTATTTGGACCATTTATTGGATTAATTATTGGTGGAATAACAGATTTACTATCAGTAGCTTTAACCGCCGGAATGTTCCATTACGGATTTTTTATCATATCTTTAGCGTATGGCTTTATTGCCGGTTTATATAAATCAATGTTAATTGGTTTTAAAAATAACACGTTTAAATATTCAATTTTTGCTTCGCTCATTTATGTAGCAATAGTTGCTTTAATTTGTGTTTATATTTTTATACAACCATATCAAAACTTCAAGATTTCATTATTTTCAAAAGACTTCATTATTGAAAAGTGAATGCTTATTCTACCACCAGTAATTACTGCAGGGTTAGTATTAATTGTAATTTGGATTGTCACGTTTGCTACAAACTGGAACTATGGTAGGATGGTTTTGTTAAAAGCAAGATATAACATTCATTTTGGCTTAAAAAACAAATATTTATTTAATAAAATGAATTCTTCTAAATATTCTTCCTATTATGCCGTAAAACATGTTAGATGGTATGCAAAACACATTTTACAGATTCAAAGATTGCAAAATAAAATTGTGTCTTACCAAACAAAATGAGAAGCCATCAAACGTAAAAATGATTGGACCGATTGTTTAGTACAAATAATGTTATATGTTTTTGCAGTAGATGTAATTGCCAATTCATTCTTAATACCATATTTTGATGTTTCATATTCAACTTTTGGATTTGATTATTGATTGGCCATTAGAACAATAACATGCCCATTATTTTCAATTATTGACTTAGCTGTTGTATTCCCAACTTACAAAGTTGTAAGTAGCCTTGTTCAATATGATTACAACAATGATCGTATGGAGAATATAAGTCAGTCATACTTGCGCTAAAGGAGAGATTATGAAAGAATTAACAAAAGATGAAATTATTGAATTAGCTAAAGAAATTAATATTGGAATCAAAGACGAAGAAATTGATTGGCTTGCAAAAAGATTAAATGATGCTTGTGCCAATACCAATTTTTTAGAATATATTGATACTTTTGATGATAAATTTGATCAGCATCTTAACACACTACATAAGCTCCGTGAAGATACACCAAACAAGTATGATGATGAACAAATTTTGTCATGTTCTGAAAATAAAGAAGGGAATTTAATAGTTATTAAATTATAGTTATGGCTAAGTCTAAGATTATTGAATTACATAATAAACTTGTTAATGGTGAAATTACCATTAAAGAAATATTTGATCAAAATAAAGCTAATTATGAAAAAATGAAAGATACAAACAGTATGATTACTGACACATTCAATTTGATTGATTGTGAAGCTTTACAAAGTCAAATAAAGGACAACAAGGACAATATTCTTTTTGCTATTCCTTACACTTTAAAAGATAACATTGTAACTAAAGGAATTAGAACAACTGGTGGAAGTAATTTTTTAAGAAATTTTATTCCTCCATATGATTCAACTGTTCATAAAACTTTATCTAGTTATAATGCAATGCTTTTAGGAAAAGCGAACTTAGATGAGTTTGGTTTTGGTCATAGTGGGTTAACAACTGCATATGGAGAAGTTAAAAATGTATTAGATCGTTCTAAGATAACTTCTGGTAGTAGTAGTGGTAGTGTTAATTTGGTAGCTGGTGATGTTGGTATTTTTTCCATTGGAACTGATACAGGTGATTCAGTTAGAAAGCCCAGTTCATACTTGGGTGTTGTTGGATTTAAACCATCATATGGTGCAATTTCACGATTTGGTGTTTATCCATATTCACCATCATTAGACCATGTTGGTATTATTGCTAAATATGTCACAGATGTTGCTATTGTTTCTCAGTATCTTTTTAAATTTGATGAGAAAGATTATACAAGCGAAAATCATGAGTCAAAATATTATGAGAATTTAAAACCAACACAAAATTTAAAAATCGCAATTTTTGATGATATTGAGCAATTCTTATGTAAAGAAGTGCTAGACGAATATCAAAGAGTTATTAAGCTTTTAAAAGACAACAATGTCATTGTTGAAAAAATAAAAGTTGATTGAGAGTTATTAAAAACTCTTTATATGTCATATCGATTTGTTTCTTATTCTGAAGGTTTAAGTTGCTATCACAATATGACTGGTATAACTTTCGGTTCAAATTTTGATAAAGATATTGTTGGCTATAAAAACATGATTTTAAATAATCGCACTAAAGGTTTTGGAAAAGAAATTAAATTTCGTTTTATTTATGGTCATTTATTAGAAAAGTTTGAAGATTTTTCAAAATGTCTAAAAAAAGCACAAAAAGCAGGACTTATTTATAGCAAATTTATTGATAATATTTTGAAAGTCTACGATGCTTATTTAGTTCCGTGCACTGGTTCAACCGTTCCTTCAATTAAGGATTTTAAAAAAGGCAAAAACAATTTAAATTATGTTGATGATTTATATTTGCTAGGCAATTTTGCTCATAGTCCATCAATTACATTACCAACTGGACATGTTGACAATATGCCATGGTGCATAAATTTAAATTGCAAACATGGTGATGACCAAAAATTATTAAATGCAGCGCTAAGACTTGAACAGATTTTTAATTTTTATAAGGAAGACAAATAATGATTAACAATTTTATTCCAACAATTGGTTTAGAAATCCATTGTTCTTTGAATACAAAATCAAAGATGTTTTCTGATTCTAAAAGTTGTCATAATGATAAACCTAACACCAATATTTCATTCTTAGATTTTGCACTACCTGGTGTTTTGCCAACTGTAAATAAAGAAGCTGTTAAAAAAGGTATTATTCTAGCCAATACACTAGGTATGGAAATTGATAAAACCCTAATATTTGATCGTAAAAATTATTTTTATCAAGATTTACCTAAAGGATTCCAAATCACCCAACAATATCATCCTATTGGACGAAATGGTAGCATTAAATTAGATGATGGCACCGTCATCAATATTGAAAGAATTCATTTGGAAGAAGATACAGCAAAAGAACAAACAATTAATGGTAAGACTTATTTAGATTACAATCGTGCTGGAATGCCATTAATTGAAATTGTATGTCGTCCTGATATTCATTCAGCTCAACAAGCGGTTGAATTTTTAACTAAGTTAAAAAGAAATTTAGTCTTTATGAATATCTCTAACGGAAAAATGGAAGATGGTTCATTAAGAGTAGATGTTAATATTTCTGTAGCACCTATAGGCAGCAAAAAATTAGGAGAAAGAGTAGAAATTAAAAATATCAATTCTTTTGCAAATGTTGCTAAAGCTATTAACTACGAAATTAATCGTCAAATTGGCTTGATTTTAAAAAATCAAGAAATTGAAAACTGTACTCGTCGTTGAGATGAAACAAAAAATCAAACTATTTTCATGAGACGTAAAGATACTCAAATCGAGTATAATTACTTCTCTGAACCAAACATTTGTCCTATTCCTTTGGAAGATGAATTTATTAATAATGTTCTTCAGCATTTAAATAAAACTCCAGATGAAATTGCCAAAGAACTAAAATCTAAGAATTTAAAATCTGAATTAATTGATCAGCTTTTAAATGATTTTGAACTATATAAAGTATTTAACACCATTGAAAGCAAAATCAATGACATTAATTTAGTAGTTTCATGAATAATGGTTGAACTAGTTGGATATTTGAAAAATAATAATTTGCAAATTACAAGTATTAATGAAAATCACATTAACTTAATCGTTAAACTTTTAGATTTATTAAAATCTGGTGAAATTAATGGAAAACAAGCTAAAGTAATTTTTCCAGAAATGTTAAAGGATCAAAAAGATCCAACAATCATAATGGGAGAAAAGAACATAGTTCAAATTAAAGATGAAAAAGTTCTTGAAGAAATTTTAGACAAGATAATTGATCAAAATGTCAAAATGCTTGACCAATTTGCAAATCGTGAAGAAAGAGTATTAAAATATTTCTTAGGCATGCTGATGAAAGAAACTAAAGGTCAAGCAAATCCTAATATTGCAAATGAAATTTTGAATAAAATAATTAAGAATAGATTAAAGAAATAATGGAAAACAAAACTCAACAGGATAAATTTGAAATCAAAATTGGTGATATTGTAATTAATCAATACAAAGTTTTGAAACAGTTAGGTAAAGGTGGAATGGATTCTGTCATTTATCTTGTTGAAGATATTACAGAAAAAACACCAAACAATTCATTTAGCAATAAAAAATACGCATTAAAAATTATTGACAGGGTGGAAAACACAACAGACGAAGCTTGGCGTCGCTACTATGATGAATGTGTGACTTGTACAAGAATTTCACAATGTGAAAATGTTGCTAAAACTTATCGTGTAGCTGAATTAGTAAAAAACAAAACCATCATGATTCTTATGGAATACATTGATGGTAATTCTTTACGTGAAGTTATTCAAAAACAAGGTTCTCTAGGTGTACAAGAATCATTATTTTTGTTTAGAAAAATTCTTATTGCTTTACAAGATTTACATAGCTTTAATAATAAGATTATTCATCGTGATTTAAAACCAGAAAACATTTTGCTATCTAAAGATCGATCTAATTTGAAAATTATTGATTTTGGTATTTCTTCAGTTGTTTTCACAAGTTTTGATAAAAACGCTAAAAAAGAAATTAAACATTTTTCTACCAATGAGAATCAATTATATGGAACTTATCCTTATATTTCTCCTTCACTTTACTTGGCCTATAGTCCAAAAGCAACTACAGAAAAACGTTTTGAAGTTATTAATGAGCAATGTGATTTCTTTTCAATTGGAATTATTTTATATGAAATGTTAACTGGCAATAAACCATTTAATGGTGATCTCAATGATCAAAAAGTAATTCTTTTGCCATTAAGATATGACCTTCCGCCATTATCTAAAAACAATCCCAAAATTTCACCGGCAATTGAAAATGTTATTTTTAGATGTATCGCATCTAAACAAGATGATTTAAAATATCGCTATACAAATGTTAAGGAAATAATTAAAGACGTAGACGATATTATTAACAATCCTCAAGAGGCAAAATTAGCAGAATTAATTAAACCTTACAATAAAAGAACTATTCAGGCCAATGTTTTTGACATTGAGAGTGAAAAATCTAAATTAAAGTTTTACAATTCATCATGATTTTATTGAATAATAATTTGAATAACAGTAGCTATAATCGTTGGCATTGTTATTTTGTTGGTAATTATTAATACTAAATAATTAAGCAGCTGTTTTTAAATCTTTTTTAATTTTTTCTTCTGTTTCAATTATGCTTGTGTCTTTTCTGTCCAAGCATTTATTTTTAATATCTTCAAAAATCGTTGGATTAGCTAATAAATATTCAATAGTTGCTTCCTTGCCTTGACCTAAACGTTCACCATTGTAGTAATATCAAGAACCTTTTTTTTGGATGATATCATAATCAAGTGCATATTGAATAATCTCTTCATTATGATCAATACCTTGATCAAAATAAAAATCAATATAAGCTTTACTTAACGGTGCTGCTAATTTATTTTTTACTATTTTAGCCACACTTCTTATTCCAATACATTCGCTACCATTCTTAATAAGTTCGGCACGTTTAAGTTCAATTCTTATTGATGAATAGAATTTTAAAGCTCTTCCGCCAGTAGTAATTTCATTACTGCCATAAAACACACCAACTTTTTCACGTAGTTGGTTAATAAAAATAATTGTTGTATTGTATTTAGCTAATAACCCTTGGATTATTCTTAGTCCTTTAGACATAATTCTTGCTTGTAAACCAATTGTTTGTTCAGAAAAATTACCTTGAATTTCACTCTCAGGTACAATTGCTGCTACTGAATCCACAACAATTAAATCAATCATTCCAGTTTTAATAAGTGCTGAAATCAATTGAAATGTTTGTTCACCAGAATCTGGTTGTGCTAATAATAATTTTGATAAGTCAATTCCATTAGCTGTACAAAATTTGGCATCTAGCGCATGTTCTAAATCTATATAAGCACATTTCCCACCAATAGATTGGCATGAAGCTACAGCTTGCAAAGCTAAAGTGGTCTTACCACACGACTCATTACCATAAATTTCAATAATTCGTCCTTTAGGGTAACCACCAATTCCTAATATTTTGTCTACTTTAATGCTTCCAGATGGTATAACATCAATAGTATTATGATTCTTATCAAATTTTGTTATATATCCTTTTCCAAATTGTGTTTCGATTTGCTTAATAGCTTGTTCTAATAATTTTTCTTCATTCATATTTTCATTATTGTCCCTTCATATATAAATATGGGGAAAAATAATTTTTTTAAAAATAATTTTTAATTATTGTAATTTTTCACTATTGATTTTATCCTGTAATTTTTGCAATAAAGTAAGAAATAAACAGAAAGTATAACGATTTCGTTTATAAATAATTTCATATGAAAATTTTTCTTCAAACTCTACTATTTGTGTTGTTATAAATACAAGATTTTCTTCAGTTAAACGATCAATACTTTGATCCAAAAGATCATAAATTTGATATAAGCCGTTATATCACTTGCTGTGTTTTTTACGATTAACTTCAATTTTTTGATTTTTGAAATCAGTAATATTAAATTCTTGTGCTAAAGCTTGAGGTGATAAACTTAGTACATTTTTAACTTCGTGCTTTTTCTTATTATTTTTTAATGTATACAAACTTCTGATAATTAACACAGAAATAGCAACCGCAACTATTACTCATCAAAATATCATATAACCTAAATATAATAGTTGGTTTAGATAAAAGAATATTAATAAACCAGATAATGCAATAGCAAGTACGATACAGATTACATTAACTATTCAACCTAAATTAACAATTTTTTGTTTTTTAAAAATTGAAAATCTATTAGCAATTATATAAGTAACAAATTCAGCAACCAATAGGGCTAAAATTAATACTCCAGCAATTGTTAAAACAATTGCCACAGCTAAATTAAATTCATTTCCATTCATCTTAAACCATCTCCTTAATTAATTTTAATAATTTTTCATATACCATATGTGTTAAATCAATACGGATGTCATTCCTTTCTTTTTGTTTAGATTGTAATTCATAGATATAAATTTTATCAATAATACAAATGCCTAGGTAAGCGAATCCAGCGGGTTTATTTTCATCACATACTGGGCCTGCGTTTCCTGAAATCGCTAATGAAATATCAGTACTTAATTTTTTGTTTGTGTTAAGAGCCAATTCCCTTACACATTGTTCACTGATAGCACCGAATTGATTTAAAGTTTCCTCTTTAACACCACAAAGTTTATTTTTAGCAAAGTTAGAATAAACAATCATTCCACCTTTGAATACTTTGCTACATCCAGGTACTGTCGCTAAAAATGAACTAATCATTCCCGCTGTAACACTTTCAGCAGTTGACAAAGTTAATTCATGTTGTTTTAATAAATCAATAATTTCGTTTTGCAAATAGTTAGACATAATAATTTATTCCTCACCTTTTAAATCACCTTCAAGCTCAATAATTAAATCACGTAAGTATGCAGCTTTTTCATATTCTTGCTTTTTAGCAGCAGCAAGCATTTCTCTACGCAATCTATTGATTGCCTTAGTTTGTTTTTCTCCACCTTTTTTCTTAGCTTTATAGACAGCTTCCATGATTTTAGCTTCTTCATCTGAAATAAAATCATCACGAATCTCTTTAACAATTGTTTTTGGTGTTATATGATGTTTTTGGTTATAATCGATTTGGATTTTACGACGACGATTAGTTTCATCAATAGCGATTTGCATATCTTTAGAAACAGTATCGGCATACATAATAATTCTTCCATTAACATTTCTAGCAGCACGACCAAATGTTTGAATTAAAGCTCTTGAGTTTCTAAAGATACCTGGCTTATCAGCATCAAAGATGCAAACTAAAGATACTTCAGGAGCATCAAGACCCTCACGTAGTAAGTTTACTCCGATTATAACATCGTATTTACCCTTACGCATGTCATTCAAAATCTTTGAACGTTGTAATGGTTTTAAACCATGATGAAGATATGCAACTTTAACATGTTTATCTTTTAGATACTGTGTTAAAGTTTCTGCCATTTTTATAGTTAGAACAGTAACAAATGTTCTTTCGTTTTTGGCAATTTGTTTTTTGATTTCACTTAATAAATCATCAATTTGGAATTTAGTTGGTCTAATTTCTAAAGTTGGATCAACTAATCCAGTTGGACGAACAATTTGTTGAACAACAACACCTTCAGACTGATTAATTTCATAATCATTTGGTGTTGCAGAACAATAAATGACATGTTTGATTTTATCATTAAATTCATGGAAATTTAATGGACGGTTGTCTAAGGCAGAAGGCAATCTAAAACCATAATCAACTAATATTTGCTTACGGTTTTTATCAGTATTAAACATTCCTCTGATTTGTGGAATGGTCATGTGTGATTCATCAATTACTAATAGTCAATCGTCATTACGATAATAGTCAAAAATTGTGTAAGGAGTTTCTCCTTCAGCACGCAATTCTAAATGACGTGAATAGTTTTCAATTCCCGGACAGAAGCCCAACTCTTTTAGTGATTCAATATCAGCTTTTGTTCGTTGCTCAATTCTTTGTGCTTCAAGAAGTTTTCCATTTTTTTTAAAGTATTCAATTCTTTTGTCTAATTCGTCGGTGATTCTTTTGATTGCTTCTTCAAAACGAGAATTATTCATTATGTATTCATTAGCAGGAGAAATTACATAATAATCATGTTTTTGTAATACGGAACCAGTTAGAGCATCAACTAAATGAATTGATTCTATTTCATCACCAAATAATGAAATTCTTACAATGTAAGCATCACTGATTCCTGGTGCAATTTCAATAACATCGCCATTAATTCTAAATGTTCCAGGTTTTAAATCAATTTGATTACGTTCATATTGTAACTTAACCAATTCATATTGAAATTGCTTATAGTTGATTTTTTCTCCTTTTTTGATAAGCAACTTAAATTCATCATAATCATATGGAGAAACTGATGCATAAATAGCAGCTACAGAAGCAATAACAATAACTTTATTAGCTGTAGCTAAAGAATTGATAGTTGAAAGACGCATCATTTCAATATCTTCATTTCGCTGTGCATTTTTTTCAATATATAAATCCATCGCTGGCTTATAAGCTTCTGGTTGATAAAAATCAAAGTAAGAAATAAAATATTCAACACGATTATTTTTGAATAGTTCTTTAAATTCACCATAAAGTTGAGCAGCTAAAGTTTTATTATGGACAATAATCAAAGTTTTCGATTGCAATTTTTCAATAACATTTGCAATCGTAAAAGTTTTACCTGTTCCTGTTGCACCAAGTAGAACTTGTGATTTTACGCCTTGTTTAACATTACTAACAAGTTGATTAATTGCCGATACTTGATCAGCAATTGGTTTCATGTTAGTTGTTAAAACTAATGGATTATTATCTTTTTCAATTTTAGGCATGCTTAATGAGAGATAATTGTATCTTTGATTTTATTTAGATTTTTGAACTGGCTCTTCGACTTTTTTAGTTTCTTTTTTATCTTGAGTAGCTTGTTGTTGGCTAGATTTAATCTTTTCCATCAAGTTACTTAAAGTTTTCTTTGCATCTCTTGATGTTTCACTAGATTTAGTTTGAGAATCTTGTGAGACAAACTTATCGCGAGGAGAAGTTGGTTTCAAATTAATGCTAAAGTTCGGTTTACTTTCAAAAGCATTTTGAATGATTGAATCATTATTACGACTCTTAAGTTCTTCGTATGCTTTCTTGTTGATGTTCAATGCAGTTAATATATTTGACAATTCATTGAAAATAGCTTCATTTACACGAGGAACGAAAATGTGGTTGATTTGAAAAACTGTTGCATGTGCAACTTTTTGTTTCATATCTTCAAAATGTTTATCAGCTTCTTCAACATAAATGTTTAATGGTGAACGTTGCTCTAAACTTCTTAGATTTACACCTTCACGAACCTTAACCATTAAATCCAAGTGGTTAGTTCATTGATGATCTAAAGATTGGATAATAATATCTCTGAAAATTTTGTTTGCAACTTCAGGAGTTAAAAGTTCAACACGTTTGTCAATACTTATACACAAAATGTTAAATAAAATGTTTGTAGATTCAGCTGCTGTCTTATTTTCAAAGAAGCTTGGTAAAACCAAGCTGTAATTGAACATACGCTTATTAATAGCATTTGCTAATTCTTCGCCTTTGACAAATAGTGGATTTTTTGATGATTTAAACATATCCACTACATCTTTAGCAACAACCTTTGCCATATTCTTAGCAATTTGAAGGTTTGTTGAATTTTTTAAGATTTGGTCTCTTTGTTTGTAAACTAGTTCTCTTTGGTTTGAAAGAATGCTATCGTAGTCAATTAAGTTCTTTCTCATGTCATAGTTTAATGCTTCAACTTTTTTCTGAGCATTCTTAATTAAACGAGTAAAGAATCAAGAGTCATAATATTCGTCATCAATTTTTTGATTACTCTTATTTTCTTTTTCAATTGCGAATCTTCTAAACAATGTATCTTCAAGAGAGACAAAGAATCTAGTTATTCCAGGGTCACCTTGACGACCACTACGACCTCTTAACTGGTTGTCAACACGACGAGATTCATGGTGAGCAGTACCAATAACATATAAACCACCAAGTTCAGCAATACCTGGTCCTAACTTAATGTCAGTACCACGGCCAGCCATGTTAGTTGAAATAGTAATCATTCCTCTTTGGCCTGCTAAAGCTACAATTTTTGCTTCCTTTGCATTGTTCTTAGCATTCAATAATTGGAATGGTAAACCTTTATTTTTTAAGAAGTAAACTAGCTCTTCTGAATCCTCAACAGATTCAGTACCAACTAGAATTGGTTGACCAGTAGCATGAACTTTTTCGATTTCACTAACTACGTGTACTCATTTACTGATTTTGTTTGCGAAAACATAATCATTCATATCACGTCTAATTACTGGTTTGTTAGTTGGAATGGTTACTACAACCATGTTGTAAATCTTTAAAAATTCTTCAGCCTCAGTTGCAGCAGTACCACTTAATCCAGCTAATTTATTGTATAGACGGAAGAATGATTGGTAAGTAATAGTAGCCACAGTAATATTTTCTGGTTCAATCTTAACTTTTTCTTTTGCTTGAATCGCTTGTTGTAATCCAGCATTATAACTACGGCCTTCTAGAATACGTCCTGTGAATTGGTCAACTAAGAACACTTTATCATCTTTGACAATATACTCTACACCATTTCTAAACACTTTATTTGCCAATAATGCATTCTTAATCTTGTGATAAAGTGTTGAGTTTTGGAAATGGAATAAGTTGGTTAACTTATAGTAAGCTTCAGCTTTTTTAACACCTTCATCCGTTAGATTAATTGAATTTGATTCTGCATCAATTACAAAGTCATCTTTACCAAGTTTATTGACAAAACGATCAACTTCAATATACATTGAAACGTCTTGTTTTGGCTGACCTGAAATAATTAATGGTGTACGTGCTTCATCGATTAATACTGAGTCACCTTCATCGATAATGGCAAAATTTAGTTCACGAATAACTTTGTCTTCATAACGATTAACCATGTTATCACGAAGATAATCAAAACCTAATTCAGAGTTTGTTGTATATGTGATATCACATGCAAACATTTCTCTTTTTTGTGCTGGAGTGAAACTAACTAAGTTGTAACCTACTGTAATTCCCAAAGGGTTTAATGCTTCAGCACAAAAACGTGCATCACGTTGTACTAAATATTCATTAACAGTTACAACATGAACACCACGCTTTAATAATGCATTTAAATACGCAGTTAAAATAATAACAATTGTTTTACCTTCACCGGTATACATTTCCGCAAAGTCACCATGGTTTGCAACAATTGCACCAATAAGCTGTACTTTATAAGCGAAAATATGGTGAACTCTATAAATTGCTTCTCTTGCAGTAGCTAATGCTTCAGGCAAAACATCATCTAAACTTTGACCTCTTTTTAAACGATCAATAAGAATATTTGTCATCTCTGACAACTCTTTATTTGTCTTTTGTCTAAATTCTACTTTTAGAGAATCTACATAATTCGCCAACTTTTTTGCCTTTTTTAGGATTTTTCTACTAGGAGAAAGTACATTTCATTGATTTAAATTCATAAACACATATATTTTATATAAAATACGTAATATATAGTGATGAAATGAAAAAGATTGATTTAAAAGTAGGCGAAAAGCTAACATTAAATTGTTTGTTATCGAATGAAATTTCGGAAGCAAAAACAATTATCATTCATCTAAATGGGATTAATTTTTCTAGTGCTTTTAACAGATTTTGAAAAATTCCAACTGATTTAAATGCTACTTTTGCATTCATCGATTTACCTGGAAACGATGTAAATTTAAAATCATCAAAATACAATAGATATTATTTAGTGATAATAAATCAATCAATTTCAGTACTAAGGTCAATGTATCCAAATATTCAAAAAGTTTATATGACTGGTGAATCTTGAGGTACAAATTTATCATTGTTATTTGCCAAGAAATATCCTGATAAAATTGATGGTGTTTTGTGTTGAAACGGTCCAAGTAGAGTTGATACTTCGCTTTCTATATTTAACACTTGACAAAAAATGGTTATTGGAATGAGACATTTCCTATGTGTTTTATTTAATACCAACACTTTTTGTCCCGTTGGTAACATAACAAAGTTAACAGATAATCCAATTATTTTGCGTATCTTTGCAAGCAGTAAAACCCCAGTTAATGGTTTCACAAGACTGGATTTAGCAGCATGATATTCAATGTTTCCTGCTTTCCATTATTTGAAAAAGCATTTTAAATCAAATTTAAATTTACCAATAACATATATTCAAACAGAGAATGATTGCTATTACAAAAAAAACATAAAAAAATTAAATAAAATTAAAATGTATAGTAATGACCACAATAGAATTGTTTTTCAAAAAGGAGGGGAACATTTGCTTTCAGTCGATCCAAATGGTAATGATCAAATCATTTGGAAAGAACTAAAACGAATGATAGGAGAATAATTATGATAGAAATCCATTTTATTGTTAATCCAACATCAAATAACGGGAAATCAAACGAGTATTTTGATAAAATAGAGAACTTTTTAAAAAGTTCTCACATCAAGCATTTTGTTCATAAAACTGAATATAAGAAGCATGCTATTAAACTTGCTGAAGAAATTTCATCTTTGAATAGACCGGTTCATATTATTGCTGTTGGTGGTGATGGAACTCTTAATGAAGTACTTAATGGAATTAAAAATTTTGAAAATGTTTATTTAAGTGCTTTACCATTTGGAAGCGGAAATGATTTCACATCCAACTTTGATAAAATTAGTCAAACTGATCCAATTGTTAATATAAAAAGATTGATTAAACAACAAGCTACTAAAGTTGATTTTTTAATCATTAATGATAAAGTAAGATGCATTAATGCAATTGGTGCGGGTATTGTTCCAAATGTAATTAAGAAGTACCTAAGTTATAAGCATTTTAGTCAAAAAACAAAATATAAATTAGCAACCATTTCTAAGTGTTTATTTTTTAGTGTTCACAAAATTAAGTATTCTTTAGATGATGGAAAAACTTGAGTTGAAAATAAAATAATTTCTTTTTCAATCGGTAATGGTAAAAATGTTGGTGGTGGAATCAATTTAATTCCAGACGGAATTGTTGATGATGGATTTATTACTGTATCATTAATTCACAAATTTAATCGTTTATTCACAATTCATAATTTAATAAAGCTTAACAAAAAAGGCGCTGGTTCAATTAAATATAATGAGCGTTTTAAATGTGAGAAAATTTTAGTTAAGTTAGATAAAAAATTTTACGATATTGATGGTGAACTTTATAACGATACAGATGAATTATCTGTAAGAATAGTTCACAATACATTGAAATTTATAATCTAGGACATATTTGGTTTTATTATGACAAGAATAGAAAAGTATGCAGAATATCGAAAACAGATATTGAATGAAGACTATTTTTTGTCTAATATTGACAGCCAATCGCAGATTGTGAAATTGTATCACGACAAAATAATGGATCTTAATCCAAACATTTTAATTAATGAGTCTGAACAAATTCGTGATTTTCCAACTGTTAATCAATTAACTTTTGTTTATCAAGTTGATCCAACAATGTTTCAAAGTTTAAAAAATTATCCTAATTTGATAAATAATGATAAAAAACAAAAAATTGTAACTGATATAACTGATTTCATATATTCTTATGAACATAATTCCATTATCGGTGATGATCACAGATCAATTTCTCAAAGTTGATTAAAACAAGATAAGAATTATTTGAGACTCGATAATATTGGTCGTTCTTTAAAAGAAGCACAAAAAAATCTTGTAGAATTTCAAACATTAAGTATTCAAAAATTAAAAAAATTAATGGAAACAATCAACACTTCTGAGAACTCTAACGAAAATATTGATAAATATAAAGTTACTTCGGAAAATATTGACTCGTCAGTTTCTTACAAAAAGATTTATATTGGTTTAATTTGAGCATTGATAATTCTATTATTGTTAACTGCAATTGTTATTATCATCGGGGGCGTTTTGTATGGAAAATAAAAAGGTTTATCAAATAGCTATAGATGGCCCTAGTGGAGTGGGAAAATCATCAATTGCACGTGATATTTCAAAAAAATTAGGATTTGTATATATCAATACTGGTGCTATGTATCGCTGTTATTCATTAGCATTAATTAACAATGATGTAAGTATTGAAGATATTGATCAAGTAATGAAAACTCTAAAATCTAACAGAGTTGAGTTAATTGGTGAATCTGTATTTTTGAATGGAAAAGATGTAACTGATCAATTAAATAATCCTAAGATTGCTGCATTAGCTAGCAAGATAGGAACAATTAAAGAAGTTAGGGAAAAATGTGTTGCAGACCAACAAAAAATTGCCAATGGTATTAATTGTGTAATGGAAGGAAGAGATATTACAAGCGTTGTTCTTCCTAATGCAACACTTAAAGTTTATCTTGATGCTGATGTTAAATTAAGAGCAAAAAGAAGATGAAAACAATATAACTGCAACGAACCTTATGAGATAGTTATGAAAAAGATAATTGATCGAGATTATCAAGACACTCATCGTGCATTCTCTCCATTGATTAAAGTAAAGGATGCTTTTACAATTTACGATACTGGTTCTACGATTGAAGAAGTATCCCAAATGATTATCAAAAAATTTAAGGAAATAATTAATGAATAAAGTTGCAATAGTTGGTAAACCAAATGTTGGAAAATCAACTCTATTTAATCGCTTAATAAGACAAAGAAAGTCAATTGTTGAAAATGAACCTGGTGTAACAAGAGACCGTATTTATGGTACTGTGGATTGATTGTGTCAACAATTTAAATTAATTGATACTGGTGGTCTTACTTTGAAGAATGAACCATTTCAAAAAAATATTCAAATTCAAGTTGAATATGCCATTGAAGAAGCTGATTTAATTCTTTTCATGGTTTCAAATAAAGAAATGGTAAATTCTGATGATTATTTCATCGCAAAATTACTAAAGAAGAAAAGAAACAAAAAAGTTATCGTTGTAGTTAATAAGTCTGAAAATAATGATAATACATATGAAAACACATACTATTCATTTGGTTTTGGCAAGCCTTTTTACATTTCAGCTGAGCATAGTATTGGAACTGGCGATTTGTTAGATGAAATAATCAAAAATATAAAAACAACTAAACAAGATAAAGCAACAAAAAAAGATAGTTTAACATTCTGTATTATCGGAAGGCCAAATGTAGGCAAATCTACTTTAACTAATACAATTTTAAACGATGATCGTGTTTTGGTTTCACCAATTCCCAACACTACTAGGGATAGCATAAATTGTGACTTTAAATACAATGGTGAAAACTACACCATTATTGATACTGCTGGTATTAGACGCAAAGGTAAAATTATTGATGAAGTTGAAAAATATGCAGTAATGCGTACGCAAGCTTCCGTTGAAGAAAGCAAACTAATCTTACTCGTTTTTGATGGTAGTGAGGAATTCACTGAACAAGACGAAATTATCGGTGGAATAGCTTACAAAGCTAACATCCCAACAATTATTGTTGTTAACAAATGAGATTTAGTTAAAAAAGATGACTATACGCAAAATGAATACATTAAAAAAATTCGTTCAAAATTTAAATATTTATCTTGAGCACCAATTGTTTTTATAAGTGCTAAAGAGAATAAAAAAGTTCAAAATATATTCAAGTTAATTAAAGAAATTCAAGAACAAATTAATATCAAAGTTAATACTTCTATGTTAAATGAAGTTATTGTTCGTGCTGCTTCGCATAATCCGCCGCCATTATTTAAAGGTGGAAGATTAACAATTCATTATGCTACACAAGTTCAAGGACAAATTCCAACTTTTGTAATTTTTACAAACGATCCTAAATACTTACATTTTTCATATGCAAGATTTATTGAGAATTTAATTCGTGAATCTTTTGGTATTGATAAAGTTCCAATTACAGTTTATTATAAAGACAAAAATTCAAGAATCAGAGGTATAAAAGATGAAAAGAACAGTTAAAAAAATTGCAATTTTAGGAACAGGAGCATGAGGAACTGCACTTGCTAATGTTTTAATTTCTAATCATAATTCAGTTGCAATGTGAGGCATTGATGATAAAGAAATTGAAAATTTAAAGCAACAAAAAAATCCTAAATACTTTGGTAAGAAAAAGCTTTGCGGCCCATTATCAATTGTATCCAAAGATATTAATGATATTATCAATTTTAACCCTGATTTTGTAATCATTGCTGTTCCTTCATTACACATTGAAAATGTGCTATCAAAAGTGACAAACAAATTTACAACTAAGCCTATTTATATTAACGTTGCTAAAGGTTTTAATCAAAAAACATTAAAAACATGAAGTCCAACAATTAATCAGTTAATCAAAGGAAAAACAAGAGGATTAGTTACTTTAATCGGTCCTTCTTTCGCAGAGGAAGTTTTTAAAAACAAGATTACGATTGTAAATGCTGTCACAGATGATTTAAAAATTGCAAATGAAACACAAAAAATATTTAGTACAAAATATTTTAAGTGTATTCCAATTGATGATGTTAAAGGCGCTGAAACAATTAGTGCTCTTAAAAACGTAATGGCTATTGGAAGCGGTATTATGTATGCACAACATAGTTCAATTAACACTAGATCATGCATTTTGGCTCAAATAGCTAAAGAAATATTTTATATCTTAAAAGTAATGGGTGGAAAATTAGAAACACTATACCAATTTTGTGGTATTGGTGATATTTACTTAACTTGTACTTCTAAAAAATCAAGAAACTTTTCTTTAGGTTTAACGATTGGCAAAAAAGGTTATAAGAAAATTAATAAGGTTGTTAATGCCAACACAATAGAAGGTTATTGAGCTACTAAAGTAGCTTACGAAATCATTCGAAAATACAAGATTGATGCACCTATAATTTCACATTTATATAGCATTCTTTACGAAAATGAAAATCCAGAAACTTTTGTAAATAATGTTGTAAAAGAAATTAAAGCTTAATCTTTTCTAATACCTCAACTAGATTTAAAATTCCAGGATAATAAATTTCTAGTTCGTGTCCGTATTTTTGTATTTGATCAAAATGGATAATATGTGTTTTGTTTAGTTGAATATATTCAACTATTTTTTTAAATTCAATGAGGTAAAATTTGTCAAATTTTGCCATATAAATTATCAAGAAACAACATGCATTAAACGAATCTCACATTTTCTTTAAGAATAAATATTGATGATTTTTTAAATTCTTAAAATCAAATGTAGTTTTTTCAGTCTGTTTAGCTTCAAATTCATAATGAGTTTGTTTATAAACTCCCGTATAATCAACAGTTGACTTAGAAAATAATAAACCAACAAATGTTTTTTCGTTGATCATTTTTAGTATTTTAAATGGGATATTTCTTTTTTCGAAATACGCTATATTTTTAGAAGAATAATATGAAATAGTTCGATTAATAATTTCTTCTAAAAACATCCCTTTATTGGATTTTATATTCATATAATAATTGATAAATAATAAGATGAGATTAGATAAATATTTAGTTGAGCATAAATTAGTTACTAGTCGAAACAAAGCGCAGGATTTAATATCTCGTGGTTATGTTTTGGTTAATGATGAAATTAAGCTACATGTTGATTATCAAGTCCAAGAAATTGACAAAATCAACATTATTCAACATGAACAATATGTATCTCGTGGCGCTTACAAACTAATTGAAGCAATAAACAGATTTAAAATCAATCTTAAAGATAAAGTTGTTTTAGATATAGGTTCAAGTACAGGAGGCTTCACACAAGTTTGTTTAATTAACGGTGCAAAGAAAATATATGCAATTGATGTTGGCACTAATCAAATGGATAAAAAATTATCCGCTAACAAAAGAATTGAATTATATGAGCAAACAAATTTCAAAGATGTAACTCCAAGCATTTTTAAGGAACGAATTGAATTAATTGTTGCCGACCTATCTTTTATTTCCATCACTAAAATTCTTGACAAAATATCAGAATTATTTGATTATTCATTTGAAATGGTTTTACTTATAAAACCACAATATGAATTAGGGAAAGATATCATTGAGGCATATAAAGGTGTAATTAAATCACAAAGACTTTGAGATAAAGCAATTGATATAGTTAGCCAGCATGCAAAATCTTTAAAGTTTAAAATTAAATCAATTATCCTCTCTCCAATAAAAGGCAGTAAAGGAAATACAGAATTCTTAATGTATTTAACAAAATAATATGCGATACATTTTACATATTGACATGAATGCATTCTTTGCATCAGTTGAGGAGGTTCTAAATCCTGAGCTTAAGAATTTACCGATTGCTGTTGGTGGTAGAACATCAAGAGCTTCTGTTATTGCTTCTCCTAATTATATTGCTAGAAAGTATGGTATTAAGGCAGGAATGCCTAATTTTAAAGCTAAGAAGTTATGTCCAAATTTGATTATTGTTAACCATCATTTTGACGAATATGTAAGATACTCAAATATTTTTATTGATTTCATTCGACAAAAATTAACTAACAACATTGAAATTATGTCAATTGATGAATGTTTTGCTGATATTACACACAAATGCAAAAGTCAAGATGATGCAATTAACTTAGCAAAAATGATTCAAAGTTTGCTTTATCAAAATGTAGGTTTGAAGTGTTCGATTGGTGTTTCGTACAATAAATTTTTAGCAAAAATGGGAAGTGATTTACGTAAACCTTATGGCATTACACCAATTTTTACAAAACAAGATATACAAAAATATATATGACCCTTACCAATTGAAGATATGTTTTTAATAGGAGCTAGTTCTTCAAAAAACTTACGTAAATTTAAAATTGACACAATAAGAGATTTAGCTGACAAAAATAATAACAAAATTCTTAAACAAGTTTTAGGCAGACATTGGAGTGTTCACTATCTTCATGCTCATGGTATTGGTAATGATGAATTAGATCATTCATATAACGTTCCAAAATCATTAAGCAATAGTGAGACATTATTGCTTGATACAAGTAACCTTGATGAAGTTAATACAAAAATCGAGGAATTAACTAAATCAATGTTGTTTCGAATGAATTCGTATAATTTGGCTGGACGAAGATTATCTGTTTATGTTAAGTATCCAGATTTCACAATTTCAACAAAAAATTATACTTCACCTTCAATGTTAGATGATTATTATCAGATAGTTCAAATTTTGAAAAATATGTACTATGATAATTTCGCAAATAAAACAATTAGATTAATTGGTGTTGGTATATCAATGCTTCAACCAAAAATCGAAATGAATACAATGATTTTTGATAATTATGTTGAAAGCGAAAAAATTATTGAAGATGAATATGAATATATTAAACGCAAGATTAATGAATTCTTTCAATTAGACATTATTGATATTGCATCAAAAAAACTTAAATAATTAAATACATTTTTTGATGTTTTCTAGCAACATCTTCCCATCATATGTTATTCTTCTGCCTTTATTTGTTTTGACAATATATTTTTTTCTTAACAAATATGGTTCAATTTTTAGAGTAATTGTAAGTTCATCGATTCCAATAATTTGAGTTATTGTTTTTATTCCTAGTGTGTCATCATCATTTTGACTTAATGCTTTAAGATATAGATAATCATTGATATCAAATTCATTGTAAATGTAACCTATCTTTTTTAATATTTCCTGAATTTTAATTTTGCTATTATCAAGTCTAAAATCATAAATTCTTCGAATAAGTTTATAAGCTATTCTTGGTATTCCCTTTGAAGCAAGACATATCAAATCTATCTCTTCATTATCGAGCAATACACACAGTTTATGGGCATAAAATTCAATAATTTTACGAATTTCATTTTCACTATATTCATTAAAATTGATAATGATTCCAAAACGATCAACTAAAGGTTGAGGTAATTTACCATAAATGGTTGTCGCACCAATAATAGTAAAGTTTGGTAATTTAATTCTTGTTAGTCTACTATTAAAATCTTTACCAATATTAAGATCCAAGCTGTTTTCTTCCATAGCTGAATAAAAAAGTTCTAAACATTTAATATTAACGGCATGTATTTCATCAATGAATAAAATTTCATTTTCTTCTATTGACAATAAAACATTGATGACATCAATTGGTTTTTGAATTGTTGAACCCTGAACAATCCTTAATTTGGTTTGAAATTCATTAGCAATGATTTTGGCTAATGTTGTTTTTCCTGTACCTGGTAGACCATAAATTAGACAATGTTCAAATGAACGATGATCTTGTTTACAAGAGTTAATATAAACTTTAATATTTTCTTTAACTTCATTTTTGCCTATGAAGTCATCAAGAGTATTAATTAGATTCAATGCCATTTGTATCTTTTTTAATTATGATTTTGATTGCTTGAGTAATTAAATCAGATAATTCCTCTTCTGTTGGGTTCTTTTTAACTGTTAATTTACTAATTGCATATTGAATGTCTTGGTCTTTATATCCAAGTGAATTTAATGCGCTAAATAATTGTGTAATTTGTTTACTATTTGAATTATCAATATTTGTTTTTGCAATGTAAAAATCATAAAGTGTGTCAATAATTACTTTTGCACTTTTGCTACTAACGCCTTTACATTTTGACAATTCCTCTACATTTTTATCAACAATCAATTGTCGTATTAAGTCATTATTGTTAGTACAGATTTGTAATGATGTCTTTGCACCAATTCCCTGACAACGCATTAATGATAAAAATAGTTCTTTGGCTTGGTATGTTTTGAATCCATACATGTCATCAATAAAGCTATTTTTGCTCGTTAATGAATATTGACTGTAAATATATAGATGAATTTTTTTCTGCAAACTGTATTCGTTTGGATTTGTTACATAAATAGCATAACCAACATTGTTACACTCAAATGTGATTGTTTTCTTATTAATAGAGACAACCTCTCCATATAAGTATGAGTACATTTTGTTTTCCTCCACTTATATAAAATGAAAAAAAATAAGGAAAATAAAAATTTTTGTGAATTATTCGTCGTTGCTTAAGATTTTAATAAATGTATCTTGTGGGACAGCAACATTGCCAATATTTTTCAATTTCTTCTTGCCTTCTTTTTGTTGTTCCAATAATTTCTTTTTACGGCTAACATCTCCACCATAACATTTAGCAAGTACATTTTTATAAATTGCTGAAATTGTTTCTCTAGCAATTACTTTACCACCAATAACAGCTTGAATTGGAATTTCAAATTGTTGACGTGGAATATGCTTTTTTAGCTTTTCACACAACACTCTTGCTTTAGCATAGGCGTTTTCACGATGTAGAATCATACTTAATGCGTCAACTTTTTTGCCATTTAAAAGGATATCAACTTTTACTAAATCACTTTTTTCATAATCTAGTAAATCATAGCTCATTGAAGCATAACCACGGCTTACAGCTTTTAAACTGTCAAAGAAATTATAGATAATTTCACCTAGTGGAATAATATACTCAAGTTTTCTTTGATTTCCTTCAACAACATCTAAAGATTGATATATACCACGATGATTTTGAGCTAATTTAATTAGTCCACCAAGATATTCTTCAGGAGTAATAATTTCTAGTTTAACAAATGGTTCACGAATTTCTTTAATGTATGTACGATCTGGTAATTCACTTGGATTATTAACTTTAATTATTTCACCATTAGTTTTTAAAACTTCGTATTCTACACTTGGTGCAGTCAAGATTAAATCAATCTTATATTCTCGCATGATTCTTTCTTGAATTACATCCATATGTAATAAGCCTAAAAAACCACAACGAATTCCAAAACCTAAAGCTACTGAAGTTTCATATTTATATGTTAATGATGAATCCGATAATGAGATTTTCATCATTGTATCTTTTAAATCAGCGTACTTGGTATTGTCAATTGGGTACATACCACAATAAACCATTGGTAATACCTTTTTGTATCCAGGTAATGGGGTATCACAAGGATTTTCAAAATCAGTAATAGTATCACCAACTTCGACGTCTTTTGCAGTTTTAATGTTTGCTGAAATTCACCCAACATCACCACAATTTAAAGACTCAACATTTTTAAACTTTGGTGTTTTAATTCCGATTTCAGTAATAACAAAATCTTTATTATTCGCCATCATTTTGATATGTTGACCAACATGAATTGAACCATTTTTAACTCTAATAAAACAAATTACACCACGGTATGAATCATAATATGAATCAAATATTAATGCTTGCAATTTAGCATTTGGTTCACCATTTGGTGGTGGAATAGTATCAACAATATTTTGCAGCAATTCTTCAATACCTACGCCTGTTTTAGCAGATATTAAGTTGACATTATTAGTAATTCCAATAACATCTTCAACCTGTTTAATTGCTTTATCAACATTAGCACTAGGTAAATCAATCTTATTGATAACAGGAATAATTTGCAAGTTGTTTGACAACGCTAAATAAGTATTTGCAATTGTTTGTGCTTGTACACCTTGAGCAGCGTCAACGACTAATAATGCTCCTTCACAAGCAGCTAAACTTCTTGAAACTTCATAATTAAAATCAACATGTCCTGGAGTATCAATCAAATTTAAAATATATTTTTGGTTTGTTCTTTTATCTAAATAATTCAAAGAAACACTATTAAGTTTAATAGTGATTCCTCTTTCACGTTCAATATCCATGGAATCAAGAACTTGGTTCTTCATTTCTCGTTTTTCAAGCCCATGAGTTAACTCAATAATACGATCACTTAAAGTCGATTTTCCATGATCAATATGAGCAATAATACTAAAGTTTCGTATGTACTTTTTATCCATTAATTTGTTAGTATTATCTACTTACCGCTCAGAATTTCAGATTTCTTTTTTTCAAATTCCGCTTTTGTAATTATTTTCTTTTCATACAATTCATGTAATTTAAGTAGTTTGTCTTCATCACTTTGAACATTTCTAGTTCTTACAACAAACGTATCAGGGTTATAAACGATATATCTTCCTTGTTTATCAGTGAAAGTTTGGGTAATAATTTTGATTAAATCAACTAATCACCATATGCCAAGCCCACCAAATGTTAGCAAAAAAATAATTCCTGTTCCAATCTTACCTACATAGAATCTATGAACTAGTAAAAAAATGCAAAGAATTAAACATCCCAAAAATGACTTATTGCTTATATTATCTTCATTCATCTTCATACTGATATTACTCTACCATTAAATAATTGAGTATATTATATAATGTAAATAAAATATATTAATAATAAGTTATTATGTACAATCACAATTTAATTGAGAAAAAATGACAAAAATATTGAGATGAAAAGCAAACATATCAATTTAAAGAAGATCGCACTAAACCAAAAGTGTACATACTAGACATGTTTCCTTACCCTAGTGGTCAAGGTTTACATGTAGGTCACCCAAAAGGATATACTGCAACGGATGTAGCAGCTAGATATAGACACTTTAAAGGTTATAGCGTTCTTCATCCAATAGGATGAGATGCTTTTGGATTACCTGCAGAACAATATGCAATCAATACAAATAATCATCCATCTACATTCACTAAACAAAACATTGATCATTTTAGAGAACAATTAAAGATGTTAGGTTTTAGTTATGACTACAACAAAGAAGTAGATACGACTGATCCAAAATACTATAAATGAACACAATGAATTTTCACTAAACTATTTGAACATGGTTTAGCAGAAATCAGAGATGTTGATGTTAACTGATGTGCAAAATTAGGAACTGTATTATCAAATGAAGAAGTTTTAAATCGTGATGGTAAGATGGTTTCTGAACGTGGTGAATTCCCTGTTGTCAAAAAGCCAATGCGTCAATGAGTTTTAAAAATAACTAAATATGCAGAAAAATTACTTGATGGTTTAAACTTAATTGATTGACCTGAATCCTTAAAATCTATTCAACGTAAATGAATAGGAAAATCGATTGGTGCTTTAATTAATTTCAAAACTACTCAAAATTGTGATTTACAAGTATTTACTACAAGGCCTGATACTTTATTTGGTGCAACATATTTAGCAATTGCTCCTGATCATGAAGATACTTATAAATTTGTTACACCAGGAAACAAAGAAAAGTGTTCACAATATATTATTGATGCTAAATCCAAAAGTGAATTAGAAAGAAAGTCAGATACAAAAACTCAAACTGGAGTATTTTCTGGTAGTTATGCTTTTCATCCAATTACAAACCAAAAAATGCCAATTTACATATGTGATTACATTTTAAAAGATTATGCTACTGGTTCAATTATGGCTGTTCCAGCACATGATGAAAGAGATTTTAAATTTGCAACTAAGTACAAATTGCCAATAATCAAAGTTATTGATGTTGCAGATGATAAATTACCATACATTGGTGATGGAAAACATATAAACTCTGATTTCTTAAATGGTTTAGACAATAAAGAAGCTAAATCAAAAATGATAGAATACTTGGTTAAAAACAAGTTAGGTAAAGAACACATTACTTACAAAATGAAAGACTGATTGTTTAGTCGACAAAGATATTGAGGAGAACCATTCCCAATTATTTTCGATGAAAATAATAAGCCACATTTAGTAAAAGATTTACCTCTATTACTTCCTCCATGTGAAGACTATAAACCTTCAAATGATGGAAGAAGTCCATTAGCTAAATTAACTGACTGAATAAATGTTGAAATTGATGGCAAACATTATGTAAGAGAAACAAATACTATGCCACAATGGGCTGGTAGTTGTTGATATTACCTAGGATACTTGTTAAAGAAACCTGATCAATCATATCTACCATTAGATTCAAAAGAAGCTTATGAGTTGTTTAAATATTGATTACCAGTAGATTTATATGTTGGTGGTCAAGAACATGCAGTTTTACACTTGCTATATTCAAGATTTTGACACCATTTCCTATACGACATTAAAGTAGTTCCAACTCCTGAACCATTTTATCGTATTGTTAATCAAGGTATGATTCTTGGTAGTAATGGTGAAAAAATGTCTAAATCTCGTGGCAATGTTATTAACCCTGATGAAATTATTAAAACACATGGAGCAGATGCTTTAAGACTTTATGAAATGTTTATGGGGCCGTTAGGTGCTTCTTTGCCATGGACAGAAGAAGGATTAAACGGTGTAAGAAAATGGTTAGATCGTGTATACCGTTTATTTGAAACAAAGATTAATGATTTAGACAATAAAACTAACGCAACACTAGATTATGCTTACAATTTATTTATTAGAAATGTATCTCATAATATCGAAAAAGGTAATTTAAATGTAGCGATTAGTGACATGATGGTATTCATTAATTCATGTTATTCACTTGAAAAATTAAATAAAGAATACTTACACAATTTCCTAATTGTTCTATCTTGTTTTGCTCCACACTTAGCAGAAGAGTTAAATAGTATGTTAGGATACAAAGATTCTATTTACAATTCAGTTTGACCAAAATTTGATGAAACCAAATTAATTAAATCAGAAATTTCTATTCCAGTAATGATTAACGGTAAACTACGTGATGTAGTATTAGTTGATGTTAATGCTTCTGAAAATGAAATTATTGAATTTGTTAAAAAGCAACCAAAAGTAATCAATGCAATTGGTGGCAAACAAATCAAAAAAATTATTTACATAAAAAACAAAATTGTTAACATTTTAGCTTAATATGAAATTTGCGTCTTTAAGTCTAAAACAATGAATTATCGATGTTTTGAATGAAAAACACATTTATGAAACAACCGATATTCAAACCCAAGCATTTTCTAGTAAAAATAATGATAAAAGTTTAATTATTACTTCAAGAACCGGTAGTGGTAAAACACTATGTTTTTTAATCAATACATTAAATAAAATTGATGTGGATAAAAAAGAAATTCAAGCTTTAATTGTTGTTCCTACAAAAGAATTAGCTAGACAAATTTATAGTCTATTTGTTGAATTCACAAAATATCAAAATAACTTAAAAGTTAAGTTATTAGGAAAAGATCAAAATAAAACATCTGTTATTAATTCACAAGTAATAATTGCTACACCTAATAAAGCATTAGAATTTGTTAAAACAAATAATATCCGTAGTTCAATTAAGTTTTTTGTTTTAGATGAAGCTGATATGTTATTTGATTTTGGCTTTTACAATACAATCAATGAAACATTTAAACAAATTAATCATCCTAAATTGATTAAATATGCAACAAGTGCTACATTGCATGAGTCACTAGCTAATCAATTAAAACACATTTTAACTAATGCTACAGTTGTATCTACTTCTAGTTCTATTTGAGTAAATAATCAAATTTCACACAACATTGTTTATCAATCAAACAACATTGATTCACATGACACACTTAAGAAATTTCTAAAAACAATTAATCCATACTTTTGTATTATTTTTGCAAACACTAAAAAAGAAGCTAACAAGATTTACAATGAAATGTTAGCACAAAATTATAATGTTTGTGTTATTCATCAAGATTTACATGAAAGAAAAAGAAAACAAATTTACAAACAAATTATTGAAAACAAATTTCAATATGTTGTTGCTACAGATCTAATTGCTCGTGGAATTGACTTACCTAATGCCGATATGATTATCTCATTTGGTTTACCACTAGATACAATGTGATATATTCATCGTGCCGGAAGAATTGGAAGATACAACAAAACAGGAAGTAGTTGATGTATTTATCGCGTAAGCGATGATAATCTTATTAACAATTTAACTAACAAAGGTATTAAATGAAATTTTTATTTCATCAATTCCAGCTTAAAACTTATTAAAAAAGATAAGAAACTTAAATTAAAAAAGAAACTTAAATTTGATGAAAAAATTAATAATCAAATCAAAATGATTATTAATAAAAACTCTAAAAAAGTTAAACCCGGATATAAGAAAAAAATCAAGAAACAGATTCTTAAAATTAAGCAAAAAATTAGACACGAGAATATTGAAAAAAGTGTTAAGAAAATTTTAGTTAAGAAAAATATTAGAGATTCTAAAAAAAGTAAAAATTAAGTATTTTTGAATACTTAACTTTAAATTTTCTAATTGAAATAATACAGAAAATGACTAAAAAATTAATTTTTTGATATTGTTTTTGTAATTGTCAAGGTCACAGCCACCTTGCCCAAATTCTGGACTTCCACCACCAGAACCTTTAAGCGTCTCGTTTATTTTTTTAATTAATGAATTGGCTTTATAGTCTTGGTCAACAATTTTTTTGCCAGAAATAACAAAATAACGAACTTTATCATTAGTGATGTTAAAAGCGATAAATGCTTTATCAGTGTGTTCATTTGCTAATTGATTCAAAGCATTACTTAAAACTTTAGGTTCAATATCTTTGACTTCTGCTGTTAATACAGTATTGTCTTTATCAATGTCAAAACAATGTTTTAATTCTTTAGATTGATTTGCATTTCGATTTAAACTTGCCACTTTAATTATTTCATCTAAATGAGTTTTAACATCTTGATATTGATCAACTAAGCTATGGTAGTTTTGTCTAGTAACAGAAAAATCAAGTTTTTGAATCAGTCCTTTGTATTCTGATTCATTAACTTTCAGTCTCTTTAATTCATTTACAGTTTTTTGAATACTATTTTTAATAGTTTGAATATTTGATTCAATAAATCTTTTTATTGTGTTATTAGTTGTTATACCTTCAATACGATATGAACCACTACCTTTAGTTTCATATTTTGCAATCATGAATTGTTCAATTTCACCTAAATTTTTAGGATGTGTTCCTCCACAAACTTCACTAGTGATTCCATCCATAATAACAACTCGCAATAAACCACTTATTTTTGCATAGATTTTTTCAAAATGAGCTTGAGCACGAATTTTCTTTGCATCATCAAGAGTCATCATTTTGGTTTCAACTTTTTGTTTAGAACCAATATACTCATTAACTTTATTTTCGACTTCAATTAGTTGGTCTTTAGTTAACTTTGATTGATAAGAGAAATCAAAAGTAAATTTTTGAGCATTTTTACTTGCACCTTCCTGATGAATTGAATCACTCACAACAGTTTGAAGGGCTTTTTGAAGTAAGTGCTCACAAGAGTGATTGCAAGATGTTAATTTACGGTTTAATTCATCAACAAATAAATCAGCAGTATCACTTACAGTAATTTTATTTTGTGTATTAACTAAATGTAAATATTGTCCATTTGGCGCTTTGATTACATTTGCAACTGAAAGTTCTTGGTTGTTAATTTTTATTAAACCAAAATCATGTTCTTGACCACCACTTGTAGCATAGAAACATGTTTTATCAAATACAATTCAACAATTGCCGTTGTTAATTGAAATTAGGGGTTCATAATTTTGGTTAAACAAAGCAATAATTTTTGAACATTTCAATTGAAGTGTATCATACATAAACAATGAATTTAACTTAAAGTTCATCAAATTTTTATTTTGTTGAACCATTGCTTTAATTTTTTTATTTCCATGTGAAATTTGTTGATGTTTTAAAACAATTTCATCATATTTATGTTGATCAAATTTAATGTTATTTTGTTCACATAAATTTTTAATAACTTCAAATGGAAATCCATAAGTATCTGATAATTTAAAAACAGTTTCTGCATCCAATTCATTAGAGTTATTTAAAGCTTTAATATACAACTCATAGCCTTTATTAAATGTTTGACTAAACAATTTTTGTTCTTGTAAAATAATTTCATTAATAATCTTCTCATTCTTAATTAAATAAGGATAGAATTCAGACATTGTTTCAATAATTGAATGAATTGTAGGTGTTAAGAAATCATTTGATAGTTCAAGGAATTTAGCACAGATTATTGACCTTCTAATTAATTTTCTAAGAACTGCTCCTCTTTCTTTTGCGCTAGGAACTGCACCATCTGCAATTGCGAAAACGCATGCTTTAATATGATCAGCAATAATTATGAAATTACGGTTAATATTTTTTTGTACTTTATCTTGTGTGAAATAAGCATCAACATCATATTTAAATGATTTTGAGTATTTTTCAATTGTTTTAATGATTGACAAAAATAAATCAGTATCGTAATTAGTTGGAGTAGATTGTAATACAGATGCTAATCTTTCTAAACCGGCTCCAGTATCGATATTTTTTCTTGCTAATTCTGTATATTCATTTTTTCCGTTATTGTTGAATTGTGAAAATACAACATTTCAAATTTCAACATAACGATCATTCTCTATATCTTCAAAGAATAACTTTTCACCAATGTTATTTGGATCAAATTTTTCTCCACGGTCATAATAAATTTCAGTGCAAGGACCACAAGGGCCTGAACCCACATCCCAAAAGTTACGATCACGATTACATTTAGTTATTTTCTTTGGATTAATACCATGATCTAATCATGCTTGATAAGCATCATCATCTTTTTCAAAAACAGTGAAATATAACCTATTAACGTCTAAATGATAGTGGTTAACTAATAAGTCATATGCAAAATGAATAGCTTCTTTTTTGAAATAATCACCAATCGAAAAATTGCCAAGCATTTCAAAGAATGTGTGGTGACGGGAAGTTACACCAATATTAAAAATGTCATTGGTACGAATTGATTTTTGAGAACTTGTTAAACGATTAGATGGTGGTGTTGCTGTTCCTGAAAAATAAGGTTTAAGAGTAGCCACACCGGAATTAATTCACAACAATGATGGGTCATTGTGTGGTATTAAAGATTGTGATGGGAATAAATAATGACCATTACTTACAAAGTAATCAAGTCAAGTTTTGCGTATTTTATTTGCTGTTCATTTTTCCATATTCATTAATTATATAAACCTATTTTGATGAAATATCAAAATAGTAAAAATTTTCATCTTCTCCTCTGGACTGCATTCCAATTTTTAATAGCATATTTTTAGAAGGCGTATTTTGCTTATAACATTTGGATAATACTTTATTTAAACCCAAAGTATATAGCGCATAATCAATGATTGCTTTTGCACATTGACTTGTGTATCCTTTATTTTGAAATCTTTTTAAAGTTCTAAATCCTAATCAAGCTTCATGTTTGTAATCTATATCAAATAGATTAATTTCACCAACTAACTCATTGTTTACAAAAATTCCTCATGAAATTTCATTTTTACGTAATAAATCTTTTTTACGGCTTTGTAAGAATCATTCTAAATCAACAGGTTTTTTGTAAACTTTTTCATCAAAATATTTGTGATAATCGTACCCATAATATTTGTTTAAATCATCATCACTACATAATTCAAAATAATTTTTATCTTTTGAGGTTATGTCTGCTAGTTTTATTTCTTGGTTCACTTTAATAGTTTTTGCTTTAGTAATATAAAAAAATTCGTTATGAACATTAATTGTATAACCACATACCAATTCTTCAGGTTCATATTGAAGTTTTGATCTTCTCAAACCTTTATTACCAACATCATCTTCACGATTAATAAATTTTATATCATTTGTAACAAAAGTTTTTGCAAATAAATTTACAAAGAAACAGTCCAAACCAATGATTTCATGATTGATTTTTTCAACATGGTTATATAAAGTGTTACCACATTTTTCACCAATGCAAGTAGCAACAATTTCATCATTAATTTTCATTATTGCGCCAATTAAATTAAACTCAAAATAATAGTCTAAAATTGAGCTTTCAAATTTGGCTGCATAATCACTAAAGTCACTGCTTTTTTTCTTAGGATATTTTTTTCACCAATTATCAATAAATTTTTTGGTTTCTTCAATATTGTTTTGATCAATTTTTAAAAATTCATATTTAATATTTTGTTTTAAAAAAGCTCTTATCCTGTTTCTTTGTTTTGAATATTTACTTCCGGTTAATTCCACAAATTCTTTAGCATTATATGAATAGTTCATCCATTTGCGATCTTGGTGAATAGTGTTGTGGTAATAGTAAATTGAAAGTATATTGATCAATTTGTGTTTTGGTATGTCAATGAAACTTAATTTAAGTTTATTTTGAGTGCAATATTCACCTATCAACTTTAATGATTCTTTTTCTTCATTTTCATTGTTTGATAATGAAATTGGATAGTAAAAATATGGTTGTTTGTTTATTTCAAAGTATTGAATGTAGCAATTATTGGCTATGGTATAAAAAAAATTGAATTTTCTTGCCCATAATATTTTTCATCCCATCGAATAACTTCCAAGTTTATAATCGATGTGTTGAATAAAAGGCAAAAATTCTGAAATGTTTTCAACTTTTTGTTTTTTAAAACTTAGCATAATATAAATATATTTTATAAAATATGAGTAAATTTTATAATCTATACATAATATGACTGACTTTAAAACAACATTGAATATTTTGAAAACTTCATTTGAAATGAAGGCAAATTTGAATAAGAAAGAGCCGACAATTCAACAACAATGACTTGATAAGAATATTTATCAAAAATTAATGAATAAAAACAAGGATAAAACTCCTTGAATTTTACATGATGGTCCTCCATATGCTAATGGTGACATCCATGTTGGGCATGCATTAAACAAGATTTTGAAAGACATTATTGTTCGTTACCGTTTTTTAAACGGGTATAACTCACATTATATTCCTGGTTGAGATACACATGGTTTGCCAATTGAACACGCTTTACTTAAAAAAGGTGGTAATAAAGAAGCGAATTTAACAGTATCACAAAGAAGGGACAATTGTAGAGATTTTGCTATTAAAAACGTGGATCATCAATTAGAACAATTCAAACGTCTTGGGTTAATTACTGATTTTAAAGACAAATACTTAACTCTTGAACCACAATTTGAATATGATCAATTAAGTTTGTTCAAGAATATGGTAGAAAAAGGTTTAGTTTATCAAGACTATAAACCAGTTTTTTGATCATGATCTTCACATTCTGCATTAGCAGAAGCTGAAATTGAGTATAAGGATGTAGATTCTTATTCAATTTTTGTTTCATTTGATGTTATCGGTGATTCACCATTTCTTAAAGCAGGTGACAAACTTTTAATTTGAACAACTACTCCATGAACTTTACCTAGCAACCAAGCAATAGCAGTTCACCCTGATTTTAAATATGCTAGAGTGCAAGTCGGTGATAAAGTATATGTGTTGTTAGCTAAAAAAATTGAACAATTAGCTAAAATTTTAAATTGGGACAACTATACTGTTTTGAATCAATTTACAGGACGTGATATTGAAAATGTTCAATATAAACACATATGAATTGATAAAGTTAGTCCAATTATTTTAGCTGATTATGTAACTGACACAGATGGTACTGGATTAGTTCATAATGCTTCTGGTTTTGGATTAGATGATTACTATGCATGCAAGAAATATGGAATTAGCGTTTATTGTCCAATTGATGATAATGGTAAATTTAATCAACAAGTTAATGACTCAGAACTTGAAGGTGTATTTTATGATGCAGCGAATGAATTAATTATTAAACGTGTTGAAAGTTTAGGAAATTTACTGAAAGTTGAAAAAGTAACTCACTCTGCCGCTGTTGACTGAAGAACTAAAAAACCAGTTATTTATCGTGCAACTAAACAATGATTTGTTAACATTTCTAAAATTCAAAACCAATTACTAGCTGCAATTGATAATGTTGTTTTCCCAAATGAAATTAACCGTAAACAATTAGTCAGTATGATTACAAACCGAAAAGAGTGATGTATTAGTCGTCAACGTGTTTGGGGTGTTCCAATTCCTATTATTTTTGATGAAGATAAAAATCCGATTATGGATGTTGAATTGATTCAACACACGATTGATTTAATTAAACAAAATGGAACAAATTCTTGATTTGAAAAACCAGTTGAATTCTTCTTGACTGAAAAATATAAGAATTCTGGTAAACAATTTATCAAAGAAAAAGACATCATGGATGTTTGGTTTGATTCTGGCAGTTCATACAATGTTTTAAGTGAACGTGGATTACAGCTTCCAGCTGATTTATATCTTGAAGGTGTTGATCAATATCGAGGCTGATTTAATTCGTCATTAATTTGTTCAGTTATTCAAAATAAATCCGCTCCATATAAGAGACTAATTTCCCATGGTTTTACATTAGATGAGCAAGGTAGAAAAATGTCAAAATCAATCGGAAATGTAATTGATCCGTTAAATGTATGTAATGAATTTGGAGCAGATATCTTACGTATGTGAGTTGCAAGTAGTAATTATCAAGAAGATGTAAGAATAAGCAAAAACATTTTGACACAAATTTCAGAAATGTATCGTCGTATTCGTAATACAATTTTCAAATTCATTCTTTCAAATTTAAGTGATTTTGATTATGAAAATGACAAGTGTCTTGACTTTGATTTAGCGGACGCTTATGTTTTGAATGAAATTAAAAATGATATTCAAAAAGTTGTTGATGCTTATGAAAAATATGATTTTGTAGCAGTGTTAAGAATTATTAATTTAGAGGCTATCAAATTGTCTGGATGATATTTCGACATAATTAAAGATAGTCTTTATTGTGATGAGCCAAACAATAAAAATCGTAGATCTATTCAAACTGTTCTATTTGTAATTTTGAATTTCTGTATGTCTGCTTTAGCGCCTATTATTCCTCACACATGTGAAGAAGCTTACCAACATGCGAATTTTAAAAACAAAAAGGAATCTATCTTCTTGACTGATTTCGTAAAAGAAATTAACATTAAAATCCCAGAAATCAACAAAGAATGATGAAAAGAATTCTTTATGATTAAAGATGCGGTATTTGTTCAATTAGAAAAGATAAGAAAAGAAAACATAATTAATAAAAATACCCAAGCTAAAGTTGTAATTAAATTAAAAGACAATCATAATAAATTTACTGTTCAACAATTGCAAAAGTTTTTAAATGTTGCACAATGTGAAATTATTGTGGATAACAATGTTAAAAACATTCAAGCTGAGTGTTCTAATGCAAACTTGGTTAGATGTGAAAGATGCTGAAATTATTATCCAGCAGATCAAATTAATGAAGAACACATTTGCAGCAGATGCAAAAAAGTTTTAGAAAGCAAAAAATAATTTAGATATTTATGAATATAACCGTAAACAAATTTAAAAACGTTGTAAATAACGATAAAATATTATTTAAATTTTTAGACGAACTTAAATCTTATCCACAACTAAAAGCACAATATCAAAATGATTTAACAAGTATTTATTTATCTACTGAACATTTGACAAAAAAAGATATAAAGCAAAAGAAAGTTGAAGCTAAGGAAAAGTATAAGTCAGAATGTGAAAAATTAAAAGCATTCCAAGATAGCATTAAAGAATGTGCTAATGAAATTACCAATGGTAAAATTTCGAACAATGACATAAATAAGTTAACTGACTTTGGAAAACGTGTTAATGAAACACAAAAGATCATTAATGAAATTATTAATAAACGTGGTAGCAAATGTTATAAGTACTTTTTAAGTGACATTAAAAAATATGAACAATTAGATGAAAAACCAATTTTATATGTTCGAAATTTAACAAAGTATTATAAATCTAAAAAAACACCAACAATTAGCGCGTTAAATTTTAATGTTTATCCAGGTGAATTCCATGCATTTATCGGTGCGAATGGTGCTGGAAAAACAACAACCATTAAATGTCTAATTACCTCATACTATAACTGGTCTGGAACAATTTTAATTAATGGTAAGAAAAATGAAACTGAAGCTGCGAAGAAAAATATTGGCTACATTCCTGAGAAAGCAAGTTTCCCAGAACGTTTTTCAACTTTTAGTTATTTAAAGTGAATGGTTATGCTTTCAGGACTGAAAGAAAAAGAAGCTAGTGAATTAGTCACAAAACAATTAAAAGATTTAAAAATGTGAAACCTAAGACAACGTTCACCTAACACTTTCTCTTCTGGTCAGAAGAAGAAAATATTGTTGGCGCAATCTTTAGTTCACGACCCAGATATTATAATCATGGATGAACCAGTAGCTAACTTAGATCCTAAGGCCAGAATTGAATTCTTTGATACTTTACTTGAATTAAGAAAGCAAGGCAAAGCTATCTTTATCTCTTCTCACGTTTTAGCTGAATTAGATATTTATGCTGATTCGTTAACAATTCTTGATGGTGGTAAAATTATCTATTCAGGTAAGAAACAAGAATTGCTTGAAAAATATAATGTCAATGAGTATTTAATTAGAGTTAGTCAAAAAGACAATAATAAACTTCTTGATATTGCTAAAAGAATGAAAATATCATCATCTTACGATGAAGAGAAGAAATGTAATATCTTCAAAATTGTTAAGAAAAGTGATGTTACTAAACTTCAAAAAACATTAATTTCTAAAAATATTTATGTTGATTTATTCCAACGCAATTATCCTTCGCTAAATGATATTTATGAGGATATGATTGTTTTTGGCTCAACTGATACAATGAGAGAAACAAATCCATCTAAACTTGAAATTAAATAATGGATATAAATGAAAATTTAAAATTTAAATTACAAAATATTCCACATAAGCCTGGTTGTTATCTATGAAAAGATAAATACGACCAGGTTATTTATGTTGGAAAAGCAAGTGACTTGTATAAAAGAACACACCAATATTTTTTATCAAATCGTGATCAAAAAACATCTAAACTTGTTGAAAATATTGCCAATGTAGATTTTATTACCGTTAATAATGAAAATGAATCATTAATTTTGGAAAACAATTTAATTAAAAAATATCAACCAAAATACAATATTCTTTTAAAGGAAGGAACTTATTATCCATACATTGTTTTAACTGATGAGAAAAATCCAAGATTAGTTTATACACGCAGTTCTGACACATACCGTGGTAAGTACTACGGTCCATTTGCAACTAGTAAATCAAACAAGTATGAAATCTATAATTTTCTATTACGTTTATTTCCATTAAGAAAGTGTTATAAATTACCAAAAAAACCTTGCTTATATTATGACATGGGCGAATGTTTAGCTCCTTGTATAAATGACATTACAAAAGAACAATATGATGCAATTAAAAAAGATATTGACAATTTTTTTAAAGGTAATGCAAAATCAATTGTTAAGTCATTAAAAGAAAAAGAAAGAAAGTATTCACAAAATTTTAAATATGAAGAAGCTCAGAATGTATTGGAACTAATTAAAGGAATTGAAGAAATAAATCAATATCAAAATATTAATTTAGTATCTAAACATTCGATTGATGTTTTAGGTTTTTATGTCAATAAACAATACATTAGTATTGTTATTTTATCATATGTTAATGGTAAGTTGTTGACAAAGAAACAGCAAATAGCTGAAATTAATGATTCAATAACTGAAACAATTGAAAGTTATTTAATGCAATTTTATTCTGAAAATTTAAACTTACCTAAAAAGTGTTATGTTGGTTTAGAAGAAAATAAACTAAAAAATTTGACACAAAATTTAAAAGTTAATTTTATTAATCCTAAAACTGGCAAATTTAAAAATATTCTTGAAAATGCAATTTTAAATGCTAAAGAGTTCTACAATTCAAATTACTTGCAATATAAGAGATCTGTGGCTCTAAATGCGGATGCTTTTGATGAATTAAGAAAGCTATTAAAAATTGACAATTTAACTTTAATTCATATCTTTGATATGTCTAATTTGTTTAATGAAGATCGTATTGGCGCAATGGTTGCACTAGAAAATGGTAATTTTAACAAAAACTTATACCGTAAATTCATCATTAAAAATGAAAAGGCACATTCAGATGTTGAATATATGAAAGAAGTAATTACTAGACAATATTCTCACATGCTTAAAAATCGTGAGGAATTGCCTAATTTAATTATTGCTGATGGTGGGAAGCAACAAGTTCACACTATTATTAAATCACTTAAAGAGAATAAATTAAATTTAATTATTCCAGTTATCGGATTGGTAAAAAATAGAAAACATCAAACTGAGAAAATTTATTTACCAAATGGTGAGTTTATTCATTTAGATAAAAATTCAGAATTATATTTGTATCTTTTAAAGATACAAAATGAAGTTCATCGGTTTGCAATCACATTCTTTAGAACAAGGAAACAATCTTCATTATTTAAATCAAAACTTGAAGAAATTCCTGAAATTGGTAGTGCAACAATTAACAAATTATTGAATAACTACCAAAATATGAGCAGCATTAAAGATGCAGCTATTGAAGAAATAGCTCAATATGTTGGTTTAAAAAAGGCAAAAATAATTAAAAAATACTTACAAAATGACTAATTTTTTGTTTCATTATATATTATTTAGTAAACTAATAGTATGGCAGAAACAAAAAGAATTCTAGTCATGTCCGATACTCATGGATTGAAACAGGACGATATAACCAAAATAATCGAAAAGGAGAATTGTGATTACAATATCCATTGCGGTGATTATCTTTATGATTTTGACTACATGAAAGAGCATTTTGATTATTTCGTTGATGGAAATAATGATGTTAAACACGGATCTGAATACAATTCAAAAACATTTACCATTTGTGGTTTTAAATTCTTTTTGTTTCATGGTAATCAACTTTTTTGACATCCATACCATGCTTGAATAAAACATTTATTTTATGAAGCTCATCAACAAAATGTTGATGTTTTATTGTTTGGGCATTCACATACTTATCTTGTACAACAAGATAATCAACATATAATCATAGCTAATCCTGGTTCAATAACCATGGGAAGACATCGAAAATCCACATATATGATTATCACAATTAAAAATCGTGAAATTAATTTTGAGGAAAAAGTGCCTGAGTTTGCATAGCTTAATATAATTTATATAACATAGTAACATCAGTTAGTAGACGGGGGAAACGCACATTAGAACGCATATAAGGTACACTTTTAATACTTTATTTCGTAAGTCAACATTTTGAATTGTACTTGGCATTTATTATGCTATCTTTGCGCTTTTAGTTGTAATCGTTCCAGCAGTATCAAACTCTTATCTATTATGAGCATGGGTTGTAAGAGTTAGAACTTTTCATGTTATTTTGGAATATATCATTGCACTGATTGGTGCTATAATTGCCTTATTCATTTTTAGGCAACCACAAGATGATGGTAGCGAGTTATTAGTGTGTTCTAAACCATTGTATCATACGAAAATTATTGCGTCTAAATTCATTGTTTTTGTATTAACTGTTTCAATGTTTGCTGCCGGAAGTTCTTTGATTTCTTGCTTTGGTTTTTGTTTATCCAATGTAAATTATTGAGCAGTATTAAGTTTGATAGTCAGTCTGTTTGCAGTTAACTTTGTTTTTACTCTTTTGTATGGCGGTATAGCAATTATCATTTCCATTTACCATGGAAAAATAGGAATAATTGTTGGAAACGTTGTAATCGCTTTGCTTGCATCAATTTATAGTACAGTAGCTACTGTTGCTTTAAAAGAACCTTCAGCTGTTATTACTGATTCTAAAACAGAAATAAGTACTAATGGTTCTTTTGTGGATTATCAGAACAAACAATCGAAATATGAATATATCATTCCGCTAGCGGATAACTATCTTGAATTAGCTACAAAAGTTAACCCAGACTGGGAAAAAGAAACATTTAACAATGCGGTTAAAGAATCGTTAACGAGAAAATTTGCACCATTCAATTTTAATTATCACATGTATTTAATTGCCAATTTATGGCATTTAAATGATGTTAGAATGCAAATCAATGGAATTAGTGAGTTGGGTGCTACATCAACATATGATTACAAAATTGATGGTTTGTTACACAGTATGCCATCTCAGTCAGTAGACTATACTGATGACCAATATACTAAATGAAGTGATTTTGGTAAATCAGGATCACCATTGTTTTATACACAATACTCAAATTTAAAAATTGAGGATTTGCAGTATTTAGCAGAATGTAATTCAACCTCTCCTACTGATATTCAGGATATTGATTGAGACAAATTACTAAAAGTTTTCCAAAATGTAATTACTTCGCTAAATGTTAAAATGCCAAGTGGATTAAGTGCAGCTGAATCATTAATTTCTTCAACATCTAGACTTAATGGTCCTTATACAGACACAAGATTACTTTTTCGTTATGATGATCCATGGTCTCTTTCACCAACATATACTGTTGGTAAGTTTTATAATGGTTCATCAAATTTTAAAAACTTTCAATACTTTAATCCTGAATTAATTGAACCAACTCCTAAAGAAAAAGATGTATTCGACTATATCGTTTATGAATCTATGTTTGATGTAGATTCTGTTATTTATAATGATTGCTTCAAAAGAAACTCAATATATTACAAATTTGATTTAGTTAGTGAGAAACAAAACTATTTATACAGTAAGTATGTTTATCAAATATTAAATCTAGATGGAGTTAAATCACTTTTAAAATTGAATTCAGATTATGATTATGCATTGGAATTCTATAAGTTTAAATACTACTTATCAAGACAATTATTAGGATATTATGGAATTGATAATGCTATTTGTACAAATTGAAATAATCCAACAGGTGATAAAGTTACAGTTCCATATGAAAATTACTTTCGTTTAGTATTTATTCCACAATATAATTCTTACTATGTAAGAAATATTGATGACTATCGTGATAATCTTCCTGTTACATTGCCTATTGATGTTGATATTAATCCTAAAGATCTTTTCCGCTATGGCTCATTTGCATTGCCTCGGATGATTAACAACGATGAGCCTATATACGATATTTTGAGTTCAATTTTAGGAAACAAACCTGATTGTATGAAAGTTTCTTCATGTGAATATGATGGTTCAATTGATCTTTCAGAAGATGAAAACAAAGAACTTTATGAAATTTACAACATTTATAAAGGTGATTGAAGTAAGGCAAAAAATCATTATGGTTATTTTTCAGAATTAGGTTTAAAATTAGATACTATATTAACCAACTTCGTATTCAAAAGAACACCAATTTATATAAATGATGACTATAGTAATTTATATAACTCTGAAATTTCATCAAATAGCATGTTAGGTCTAATTTTTAATAGACTTGCATTCAAATACAGTTGTACAGATGCTTACAACCCTTATGTATTGTTAGTAGTGTACATCATCATTGATTTGTTAATTTTAACTGGAACTTTCTTCAGATACATTCGCCATGATTTCAAATAGTTAGTGTGTTATAATTTCACATATGACACAACAGCGGATTAACACAACAAAATTTAAAAATACTAAAAAATATTTATCAAATTTTAACTTGTCCACAAGTATTGTTTTTAAAATATTACTTATCATTTTTTAATTTTGGGAATTGTTTATTTTTTCTACAATTCAATTCAAAATCCATTAAGTGGAAAATATGAATACCAGCATCTTTTGGTATTTCAATCAGTGTTTTTTGCTTAGTACTGTATATAACATCGTTAGTGTTCGATATTCGTAATCATGTTAAGAAAATTGAGATTACACCACAGTTCATAACATCACTTAAAACAATATCTTTAACAACGGCTATTGCAAATATGTTTTTCTACTTTATATCTGCAACAATTAATAATGTTGAAATATTTAGTACTGTTTCTGACTCATTCTTATTTATTTATGCACCATTCATCATGTTATTTGATTTCTTTGTTTTTGAACATAAAAACAAACTAAGATGAATTCATGGATTATATGGATTGTCCGTTTCTTTCTTATTAATTGCTCTTGTAATTTTAGGATATTTCATTGGATACTATTATGAATTAACAGATATTGTTTTAGCTCTTATTTTCATTTTAATTCCTGCTGGAATTATGTATGCATTAATAGCAATTAATCATGTATTACATAGAGCCATTATTATAAATAAAGGCAATGTAAGTTTTACATAGCATTTTAATAAAGTCACAATTATTAGTATCTGGAATAGTTGGTTTAATTGTGCAATTTACAGTAGTGAGTGGAGCATTTAGTACAAATTGATGGACAGGATTAATGTTCTTTACAATTCAAAGTAACATGAATAATTGTTATTATCTTATGTTTTTTAATAGTTGAAATTGTTGAATTTACACAAAAAAGGTCAATCATAACTGCAGCAGCAAGATCATTGAAATTAGTATTTACAGTCTCAATTAGTTTAACTGGAATAGCATTCACTTTTATGTTAGTACCAACATTAGGTGGACTAAATGCATTTGTTTCTATTTCAAATACACTGTTGCATATCATGGTTCCATTAGTTGCTATCTTTGACTTTTTATGATTTGACTTTAAAACTGAACATAAATCCAAAGATGTACCATATAGTTTAATTCCTCCAGTTTACTACACATTTTTTGTTGTAATATGCTTTTACAACAACATTTCATTCATTAATGATTTGCCATATCCATATTTCTTCTTTAACTTCGGAAGTCCTGCAGGATGATTTGGTTTCTGCAATGAATTACCATTTATGCGATATTCTATTGAATCTTGTTGATTGCTGGCATCATAACTGGCGGTGGTTTCCTATATACCTGGTTAATGAAAAGAAAACACCAAAAATACTTAATTCGTTAGATTTAACATTTTTAAACTTTTTATTTTTTTTGTGCTATAATACAACAAATATATAAATTATGGCATTTTCGATTAATTTTCTTACTAATGTTCTTGTCATTGCCCTAGGGCTTTTGGCATTAATAACAGGAATTTCTATATTCCCTACTACAAAAAAATACAAAACTGCAGCAATCACTTTTAGTCATTCAAAAAAAGAATGAACTTGAATTTCCTTATTGGAGAGAGCGATTGCAATCTTCTATTTCGTAATATTCTCCGTTGTATTGATATCCGTTGTATTGATAGCGGTTTATTACGATATAGCAACATTCTGAACTCAAGCTGCTAATTGAGAAAGAACGGACATTTGGTATTACCCATTATTCTCTATGTTCGTACCATTTGCTGCAATAATGGTATGTTCAGCAGTGGCACTACCATTAATATCAAAAGCTAAAAAAGCAACATTATGCTCATCTAAAAACATAGAACTTTTGAAAAACACTAAATCTGGTCTTTCAGAAAAATCAGCATATGCTGTATGCAACTATTCAATCTTTGTATGTGCTTTCAACATACTTGCTGCGGCTGCTGTAATTGTCCTAACTTTCTTAAAGTTTATTACATCAACAGCTATATTTGCTAGCAACGAATACATCCAAGTTTCAATAGCAGGAATCATCATACTTTCATTGATCTTTATGTTTGCTCTAGCAATTGTGATGTCTGCTAACTCTAGAAAATCAAAATATGAGATTTTGAATTTCAATACTTTCATGAAAGCTGAATACATGAATAAAGACCAAGTTGTAAGAACTAAAGGATGAAATGCTATCTTTGTGTTTGCGCAACTATTTGGTTTAATTGCATTAGGGGGATTCATAGCAATTTCCTTAGTTTGATTCATATCATTTAACTGATCTGATCTCGGCATTCCTCAAATTATTGGTTTAAAAGAATTTGAAAAACAAATACTAATCTATGTTTCATATGGATTAGCTGGATTTGCAGCATTGTCATTATTCTTCTCACTAATCACAATCGCTTCATTAAAACACAATTTCTACAACACTAGAGCTTTATTTACTCAAAATTTAATTCTTTCTTTATTAGGTGTTGTTGCTTCTGCAGCTTACATAGTAATTGATTTAGGATATCCAACTATATTCAATCCATTACCAACTGCAATGTCTATAGGTCAAATACTAATAATCATTGCATTATTCACTTTAATCCCTGGATTTATTGCTTTCTTAGTTCTAGCTGGTTACTTCATTAATAAACAAAATGAAAAACCTTACTTGTTGTACTCTTACATTCAAACTTTAAACAAAAACAAGAAAGAAGAAATAGTTCCTACTGTTCAAAATCAACCTGTTGTTGCAAGCACTACTTATGTACAACAACCACAATCTAATGCTGATCATGAATGTGCAAAACAAATTTCTGAATTTCATAAAGAAATTGCAGAATTAAATAAAACCATTGAGTCTAGCGATACAAAACCAACAATTACTACTGATCAAAGTCAACCTGTTGTTGCAAGCACTACTTATGTACAACAACCACAACCAGTTTACAATAACACACCTCCTATTTATATAAATGTTGCGAATACACAACAACCACAATCTAATGGTGATTATGAAAGTGCAAAGCAAATTTCTGAACTTCATGAAGAAATTGCAGAATTAAAGAGAACTATTGAGTCTAGCAATACAAAACCAACATTTACTACTGATCAAATAGAAGACATTCCTGCATATATTGATATCAATAGAGTTGCAAATGAAAAATCTAGCACTACTTATCCTATTTGAAAAAATAAAAAAGGCAGTTCTCAAGTTAAAAAGCCTGTAAAACAAGAAGAACCTGAAGAACCTAAAGAAACTAAAACTACACTTTATCCTATTTGAAAAAATAAAAAAGGTTTAAATCCTAGATTTAAGAAGAAATCATCTCCTAAAAAGAAGAGCAGCAAAAAACGTAACCGGATGAAAGCTAAAATAGTTTTTAAAGAAAGAGGCTTTTTTCAAAGAAAACCTAAAAAAGATTCAAAGAAAAAGAAATAGTTTTTAGGTTATACTATTTAGATAAAAACGACCAGCTGTTGGTCGTTTTTTATTTAATTTTTAATTACAAATCGATTTTATTAAATTCTTTTGCTCCAATTCGATATCCCACATAACTCAAGATATAGAATGAAATTCCACCAAATAATAGTATTCCGAATTGAGCTATAAGTCCATACATATCATAACTACTTAAAATTGGTGCAAAAACCATTATGACTGTAATTATTATTAATAGAATTAATGCACTAAATAATGAAATTAAAAAAATTAATGAGATTTATCGGGAAACTTTATGATTCAATTTAGCAAAGGAAAGATATAATGAATTAAGTTTAATTAATTGGGCACTTTAAACTATACTTCGCTTTACATAGCGTCGTAAATAGATTTAAAAGTTTTTAAAGCATGTGTAAAATCGAATGTTCCAATTTTTTTATGATTTGCGTAAATTACAAATTTATTTTTCAAACCATAAATACCAATGTCTGCATTTTTTGCTTCATTTAGACCATTAACTAAGCAACCCATAATGGCTACAGTTATTTTTTTAGGCTTTAAATCAATGTAAGGTTTGATTACATGAAGTAATTTTGTGGAATTTACTTGCATTCTTCCACATGTTGGACAACTGATTAACTTTGTTAAATTAGCACTAAAACCATTTTCTTGCAAAATAGTTTTTGCAACAATTGGTTCATCATACGGATCACCAGAAATTGAAATTCGAATAGTATTACCAATTCCAAGTTTTAACAATTCAGTTAAAACAATTGTTGAACGAATACAAGATGTCTGTAAATCTCCAGCTTCAGTTACTCCAATGTGCAATGGATACTTAAAATTTTTAGCAAGTAACTTATTTAATTCTATTGTTTGTTGCACTGACGTTGATTTAACACTTAAAACAATATTTGAAAATTTGTGTTTTTCACAAACAGATACATATTTTTTAATTAAGTTAATTATTTGTGAATTGGTTTTAATGTTTTCTGGTAAGGAACCAGAATTAATACCAATTCTAATTGCTACTTTATTTTTATTTGCTTCCAAAATAATTTTTTCAAATTCTTGTAAATCTTTCAAATTACCTGGATTGATTCTAATTTTTGCAACTTTTGCTGAAATTGCTTTTAGTGCAAAATTTACATTAAAATGAATATCTGCTACTATAGGACAAGGTGATAGTTTAACGATTTTTGCTAAACTTTCAGCATCTTGTATATCTAATACGGATACTCTAACAAGTTGGCAACCTAATTGAAATAATCATTTAATTTGATTAACTGTTTGCCTAATATTACTCGTTTTAGTATTTGTCATTGATTGGATAACAATATTATTATTGCCACCAATAACAATGCTTCCAACTTTTACTTTTTTAGTTTTGTTTCTTGTATAAATCATCGAGATGATTATAAATTATGTTGTTTTAAGAATTGTTTAACAAGTTTATTAACTTCTTCAGCAGTAGAACATTCCAATGCTTTGTTAGCTAATTTTTCACATTCCTTAACGCTTAAAGAATTAATAATTTTTCTGGCTTGTGGAATGCTTGGAGCAGACATTGAGAAGTCATCCAATCCTAAACCAATCAATATTGGTATTGATTGAATATCGCCAGCCATTTCACCACACATTCCCACAAAACGATTTTTTGAGTGGCCACCTTTAATTGTTAAACCAATTAATCTTAATAATGCAGGATTATTTGGTTGGTATAGATATCCAACAACCTTTGACATACGATCAGCAGCAAAGCTATATTGGATTAAGTCATTTGTACCAATTGAGAAGAAATCAGAATATTCTGCAAATTTATCAGCAAGTATAGCGGTACTTGGAATTTCAACCATCATACCGATTAAAATGTTATCTGCCACTTTAATTCCTTCTTTTTTCAACTCTTCAAATACTGATAGAGTGAATTCTTTCGCTTTCTTGAATTCTTCAATGTTAGCAATCATTGGGAACATAATTGCTAATCGTCCATAAACACTTGCTCTACCTAATGCTCTTAATTGTGTTCTAAAAATTTCTTTATGTGCTAAACAAAATCTAATTGCACGGATACCTAAGAATGGATTCATTTCAGGTTCAAAAATATAATATGGCAATTTCTTGTCACCACCAATATCAAGTGTACGGATAACAACTAAACGATCACCTAGACAAGATAATACATCTTTATATGCATTAAATTGTTCTTCTTCTGTTGGTCAATTGCTCTTACCCATGTATAAGAACTCAGTACGATACAATCCAACACCTTCACATCCATATTTGTTAGCACCATCAGCATCAGAAATATTTCCAATATTTGCTTCACATTTGATTTTTTTACCATCTAATGTTTTGGTTTCCAATTTAATGTACTTTGCAAATTCAGCTACCATTTCATTGTATTTTTCAATTTTTGTTAACCATACCTTTTCATCTGGGTTTAAATCAATCATTCCTGCTTTCCCATCTAGACCAACAAATTGACCATTTTTAACTTTGTTTAAAATATTTTTAGCTCCAAATACTCCAGGAATTTCAAATGACCTAGCCATAATTGCAGAGTGAGAAGTTTTACCACCAACTTCACTAATAATTCCTTTAACAAATTTTGGATCTAACAATGCTACATTACTAGGTTGTAAATTGTTACTAATCAAAATGGTTGGAGCTTTGATTTCTAATAGATTTGGAATTTCAATGTCTAAGACATTGCAAAGAATTCTTTCTTTAACATCAATTAAATCAGAAGCTCTTTCTTTAAAATATGGGTCATCCATCTTTCTAAACATTTCATGGTATTGGTCAAAAACATCGTCAATAATTTTAACTAAATTAACTCTTCCTCCGACCATTTTTTCCTTAATTTGATTTAACATTTCTGGATCATTAGCTATTTGAATGTGTGCATCAAAAATTGATGATTTTTCTTCGCCTAATTTTTCTTTAGATAAAACTTTTATTCTTTCCAATTGCTTTTGAGTTTTAGCAATTGCACTATCCAATATTTCCAATGCTAAATTTTTTGGTGTTCAATTATCATTTGAATGGATATCGATAACCGGTTGGTTTATGCAATATACTTTTGCATAGGCAATTCCATCACTAACTCCAATAGCTTGTATAATATTCTCTTTTGACATGATATTTTTATTTTATATTATAAAAGGCTTATAATGATTAAAAATATAAATTTTTAAACTTACATAAGTCTTTAAAGATTTTGGTTAAATAAATAAAAATGTAATGAGCATCGTGCCCATTACATTTTTTAGTGTCACTTATAAAAATTATTTTACAATGATTACTCTTCTTGAAGCTTTTACCAAGATGAATGAAATCATTGGAATAAATAAAGCAATAATCGAGAAAGCTAAGCGAGCACTATAAGCTGGTCCACTACTTGGTTGTAAATTCATAAATCTTAAAACGATTGATGCAATGCTTACAATAACGTATAGTAAGCATATAGCTAAGTTAGAACTTAGTATGTTTCTAGCTCCACGACTTATACCTTCTTTTTTAAGACTACCTAAGTTGATACAGTAGAACATAAAGCCAATTATGAAGGCTACTAAGTAGATAATTTCAACTATACCAAGTACTAGACCTATAGTGACAGCAACATTTGCTAATTGTGTGTCGCCTGAATTTCCAGCAACAACAGCCAATGCCGCTGTAACAATAGCCAATGCTACAATTGCTAGAAAAGAATAAAACAAAACATTAGATCAAGTGTTGTTACTTTTAACTAAAGATTCTATCTTGGCAGATTTTGTTCTTTTGTTTTCCATTTTAATAATTTTTCTCCTTCCCGTATATTATACAATTAGAAAAAAATGGACTTTTTTCATAATTTTCCGATAAAATTTCCGTGATATTTTAAGACTATTTCAACTGATTCATTTTATAAAATCATCACATAATAAGGAGAAAAAATATGAATTTTATGTCTTTAGTAGGAATAGTTGAATCTATTCAAATGAAAACAATTAATGATTATATTTCCATTATTAATTTGAAAATTGACAATGTGCTTAGTCAAAACAGACTTAATCAACTCGAGTATCAAGTTGTTCCAGTAAAAGTAAATAAAAAAATTTTCAAAAATGAAATTGGTCTTTTAAAACCTGGAACAATTATTGGTGTTAAAGGAAGAATTGATTGCGATAATCAAAAAATTGACTTAATTGCCGAAAGAATTAAAATTTTTAATTAGCTATTAATAGTTGCTTTTGCAAAAATATATAATAATATTGGATATACATTAAGGAGAAATTATGTTAGTGGATACAAGAGTAGAAACCTCTGAAAACAACACTGGATTTAATCCAAATGTTCAAAACCAAATTAATACACCTAAAAGAAATGTTGGAATTACCATTTTAAATGTTTTTTTGTGTATCATTACTATTGGTATTTATGCTATTGTTTTAGTTAAAAAACGTAACTGGTTCAATAATCAACAACAAGAAATCAATAAAAGGACTAGTGACATTAGTGTTCAATTAACACAAAGAAGAGATACTTTGATTAAATTACTAGATTTAACTAAATCTCATATGAAATATGAAAAAGATTTATTAAAAGATGTTACTGAATTAAGATCTCTTAGAAGTGGTGACATTAAACCTGAAAATTTATCTAGTGTTAATGACAAAATTAACAAAGGATTTGATAAGGTTAATGTTGCTTTTGAAGCCTACCCAAATTTACGTGCTAGTGACTCAGTAATGCAGTTAATGTCAGCAGCTGATTTAAATGAAAGAGAAATTGCTGCAAGTCGTAGACTTTACAACCAATCTGTAATGGAATTCAATCAAAAATTATTTGTATTCCCTGATCAAAACATCGCTGCTATGATGAAATTGCACACACTTCCATTATTTGAAGCAAGTGCTGAACAAAAGAAAGATGTTAACTTAGATATGACTTCTTTCTTGAGTGAATAGTTGAATTATCACGAATCAAAAATAAAAATTTATGAGTAATGAAAAGATAACCTCATTAGATGTTTATAAGTTTTATAATCAAAAAATCAAAGATTCAGTAAGCAAAAATACTAATGAATATATTGATAAAATCTTTGATAATAGTAATTACGATAAGAAATTAGCTGATGAACTTGTTCCAAAGATAGATATTCAAAATGAACAAATTGAAGCTTATAACAAAAAGTTTTATAACAAACCTAAATTTTTTAGCAGATTAAAATGTTGAATTATTTTTTTCGGCGTCCTATTAGCTTTAGGAGTTACTCTTGGAGTATTAGGTTTTTTAATTATATCAATATTGTGATTAGGCTGCTTGGGAATTGGTTTGGGATTTCTTGGCTTGATTCTTTTTATCGTATTTATGGTTCTTTATTTTAAATGAAAGAAACAGGCACAAATAGAAAAGACAGATATTACACCTATTCTTGAACAGAATAAAGCTGATATTGCAGCAATGCATAAAGAAATGCAAAAAGTTATTAATTCTATTAAAGCAAGAGATTGCTTTGATATATATGAAAAATCTTTCGAAAATTTTAAAATAAATAACCACATTTCTGAGGAAGACTACAGTATCTGAGAAGATGTTTTAAGCCAAAACAAAAATGAGTCATTATATTGTGAGCTTCATGGCGGAGTTTATTATCACCCATTCATGTACTTAACACGTAAGTGTATGGAAATGCGTGATGTACCATATACTGGTTCAACTATTGTTACTTACACAACATCAGATGGCCAAGGTGGTTATAGAACTCATACCACAACTGTTACGGCTACAATTTATAAACCAAAGCCATTTTATGAAAAAGATACACACTTCGTGTATAAGATGAATGCATATCCAGATTTAACTTTTAACAGTTTACCGCCATTAAAAAACGAGCATGCTGTAAATAAGTTCTATAAACAACATAAAGAATATGAAAAGATGGAAAACCCTAAATTTGATCTTCTTTTACCATTTGAAAGGAGTGATGATTTACAATTCCATACAGTTTTTAGTATTTTTACTCAAGAACAAATAGTTAATTGTATTGAGCAATATGGTTTAGAAAATTTAAAAATAGTTAAAACAGGCCGATTTGTTTACACTAACTTAGATAATGATTTAACTAATAAAAATTTAGTTTATAGCGGTGACGCATTCCTAGATTATAATCCTAAAGTTATTAGAGATAACTTCATTAAAGCTATGAATGATAACATGAAATTCTTGTATCAATACATGTCACCAATTTTCTCTGTTGGATTATTTCAACAAGAAAGATTTATTATCCCAAAATCTAAAGCAAGCAATAATAACGCTATTGGTTGTATGATTCAAAAATTTATCAATTCAAATGCCACAACAACTAATTACTTTCACCCTAAAACAAGTAATGTAGTTTATGATGCTATCCCTTCTACTAAAGTGCTTTATGCTAATCCTAATTATGCAGTTACATTAATGCGTATGGAATCATTTAGTCATGTAAATAAAGTAGAAAATGTAACCAAATATTTTCAAGGAAAAGTTGTAATTGTACCTGTTTATTATCTTGAATTTCATCAGCTAGAAAACGAATACTTAACATTATCTTGGTTAAATAATAAATCAATGTGTGATTGCATTATTGAAAACAAAAACGAATATATGGCAAGTTCAAGAATTAAAGCTATTTATAAATATTTGGATCAAGTAGTAGTTATTTTTGAACATGATGTTAAATCAATTCGGGGTAAAGAAAACCTAATCATTAGTAAAGTAAATTCTTACTTTAAATAATAACGCAAATTTTTAATTTAGTTTATTGACTGTTTTTAATATAAAAATTGTTAATTTCACGATTTTGAATAAATTAAATTAATTTATCTTTGCCATTTGTTAATTTATCTTTATAATCTATATAGTAAAGTACTTATGAATACTAAACAAGAGAAAACAAAAGTTATTTTTATTTTT